>JASHRI010000505.1 GCA_030037435.1 Candidatus Acidiferrales bacterium
AACCGGCTGATCGCTGCTGTACTCCGGGACGTCCCGCTGAAACACGCGGAAGACGTGGTCATACCCCACCACGTGCTGCTGCCCGTCGGCGCCTTTCTCATACGTTTCCGGGTTTCTGCCCAGAATCTGAATGGCCTGGGAGCGGTCGGCCACCAACACCATGGTCGCGCTGTACAAGTTGTCGCCGATCTTCAGGCGCACGCGAGGATCGCGCATCACGTCGGTCGTCCAGGTCTTGTCATACGGGAACTTCACGTCCATGCGATCCTGGTGCGAACGTATGTAGAGCCGTCCGTCAAACACCGCCGGCATCACGCGAACCGAGTGCGGAATGAAATAGGGCGTCGCCGTCTGCACCAGGATGGTGTTCAGGCTCCTGCCCGGATGTTGCTGCTGGTTCACAAACGACCAATCGCTCACAGGCGTGGTCACCAGCTGGCCCCTCAGCCACAGACCGGGCCGGGCGATCATGTGGTGCGCGCGGAGCTGTTGGAAGTCCAGGTATTGCGGTTCGAGGCCGGTGAATCGCAGCGTGATCAGCGCCACAGCAACCACCACGACGATCGCGATGATCACGATCTTCGCTATTCTCAGGATTTTCATCTTTTACCTCCGCTGCACCACCCGGCCCCGCGCCATCCTACACCCTAGACGGTTCTCAGGATCTGTAGGCTCTCCCATGTCGGCCGGCGGTTGGATTGTTCGTGCTGGCCTTCGTGGCCGGCATGGACACCATGTTAATTGCAAAAATACTGACCACATCTGATACTATGCCGACATCCGACCACGTTTTCAGGCGGCAGGGTGTACTGATGGATATTCCAGCTGATCTACTGAACCAAATTAGAGATGGGCGGGTCGTGCTGTTCCTCGGGGCGGGCGCGTCACTAGACGCGGTGTCCGATGACGGCTCCCTATGTCCGACCACCGCTGGCCTTGCACAAATGCTATCCGACGAATTTCTTGGGGGCTATTTGCGCGACGGGCAGTTGGGTCAGATTGCAGAATACTCGATTAGCGAAACTGATCTGGGCAAGGTCCAGGGCTTCATCGCAGATGCATTTCTACGACTTCGTCCCACGGATGCACACAGACTACTTCCCCAATTCGTTTGGTACGGCTTGGCGACGACCAACTACGATCTGCTTATCGAGAATGCATACGTCGAAACGCCGGGCCGCCTGCAAAATCCCCGTCCCATGATTGAAGATAGGGACAGGGTCGATGACAACCTCCGTGACCAGAAAAACGTGTTGCTACTCAAGCTCCACGGATGCATTACGAGGATTGCCAATGAGGATTGCCCTTTAATTCTGACCCCTGATCAATATCTGCAACACCGAAAGGTGCGCTCGCGCTTGTTTGGCATTCTTCAGGAATGGGGTTGTGAGCACCCTATCGTATTTGTCGGTCACAGCGTACAGGATCCAGACATACGCTCTTTTATCCTGGGGCTCGAGGATCTTGGTAGCTTCAGACCACGTTTCTTTATCGTCGCGCCGGACGTCGACCCGATTAAATCACGATTTTGGGAGACCAAGAAGATCACTCTATTGAGGGGTTCCTTCGACGAATTCCTTAGAGCGGCAAATTCAGAAATCCCCGCACCCTTCCGTTCCTTGGCTAAGCCTCGCCCGACAGCTGATGCCCACCCGATCTTGAAATACTTTCGAACCGCCGATCCCCTCAGCAATGCGAGCCTCGAATTTCTCAGTGTCGATGTTGAGTATGTGAACGGGATTCAGGCCACGGAGCACGTTGACCCAAAGGAGTTTTACAAGGGGAATACGAGTAAATTTGGCCCCGTCGAGCAAGACCTCGACGTGCGAAGGCACATTAGCAATGAAATAAGTCTAGAATATTTCATCAGAGATCAATACGAAAAGACGAATGGACCCGAAGTAGTTTTGATAAAGGCCCACGCTGGGGCGGGAAAGTCTGTGATTCTGCGCCGCCTCTCGTGGGACGCGGCACGCGAATACGAATGCATTTGCTTGTTTTCTAAGGCGCAGGGCACACTGAGCCCGGCTCCTTTGCAGGAGCTCGTCCGCGGACTTCAGCGGCGGCTTTATCTATTTATCGACGACGCATCCGACCGCACCAGGGAACTGGCGGCCCTATTGCGGCGGATTGGGCCGGAGGGCGACTACCTGACGGTGATTTTGGCGGAGCGAATCAACGAGTGGAACATTCAAGGGCAGGACGCCGCGCAATTCGTTACTGACGAATACGAGCTAAAGTATCTGTCCACTAGCGAAATCGACAGTCTGCTCCAGTTGCTTGATCGGCACCATGCCCTTGGAACACTTGAGAGACTGGGCTTAGATGAACGGCGGAAGGACTTGTCGGAGCATGCCGGAAGGCAGCTGCTTGTGGCGCTACACGAGGCGACCCTTGGGACACCCTTCGAGACAATCCTCCTTGATGAGTTCAACCATGTCGCGCCCCCTGAGGCTCAGCGGCTGTACCAGACGGTGTGCGTGCTGAATCGTCTCAATGTACCCGTACGAGCGGGACTTGTTGCGCGCGTGCATGGGATACCCTTCGATCAATTCGAAAGTAGATTTTTCGCTCCGCTCGAACACGTTGTCTTTGCGCAATGGGACGAAGTGACCAGGGACTACCAATACCGTGCAAGGCACCCTCACATCGCCGACGTAGTCTTTTTGAAGGTGCTTACGAATGCGGAGGAGCGATTTGACTGCTACATCCGGTGCCTGAAGGCCCTGAACGTTGCCTACACCGTTGACTGGAAAGCCTTCTGGCAGATGGTTCGCGCACGAAATTTATTGGAGCTGTTCCCGAACCTGGACATGGTAAGGGCCGTCTTCGAGGCGGCGGCGGCGACAGTTGGCGAGGACGCACACCTCCTTCATCAGATGGGGATTTACGAGATCAATCGCCCGAACGGCGACCTATCCGAAGCGGCACGTCTTCTCAGTAAGGCCTCTGCATTGGCCCCGTGGGATGCGTCGATCAAACATTCCATCGCCGAACAGAAGTTGAGGGCAGCCGATAGGTCAAGGACTGCTCTCGAAAAGAGCAAGCTCCTAAAGGAGGCCGCCGATATTTCGTCGGGGCTCATTCGAGGCGAGAAAACGGATTCATATGCCCACCACACGCTCGTCAAGATCGGGATCCGAGAATTGGAGGACGGTCTCACCGCGGGCGTCGGAGAAGCCGAGATTGGCGCGCTGGTAAAGAACGCCGAGACTACCCTCTTCGAGGCCCAACAAGAATTTCCTGGGGATGCGCACCTGTTGGAAGACGAGGCGCGATTGGCGCGCATCGTCAAGGACAGCGAGCGAGCTGGCCGGGCGCTTGCGAAGGCCTTCAGCGCGAATCCAAGGAACGCTGCCGTGGCAGCTCGTCTCTCTCGCCAACTCGGAGATGAGGGGAAGATCGACAAGGGCATTGAAGTGCTAAAGAAGGCCCTGGAGGCAAACAATGGAGATCCGCGGCTACACTACGCGTACGCACGGCTCTTGATGCGGGAAACGCCAGAAGATGGCGACAATGTGGCATACCATCTGCAACGTGCGTTCACTGAGGGGGACAGCAACTACGAGGCCCAGCTCCTTTACGGGCGGCAATTGTTTCTCAATGGAAAGTCAGAAGCGAGTCGGCAAGTGTTCAGCCGTCTCGCAATGGCTAGGCTTGCGCCACAAGTTAGAAATAGATTGCTCTATCCAATCGAAGGCCGGCGGTACGAAGGGAGAATGTCGCGGCCGCAGGGAGGGTATGCTTTTATCACGCGGGACGGGGCGGGCGATTCGGTCTATGTACACGTCGCAAACGTTCCCGGGGAGGTGTGGGGCCTACTGACTTTCGGAACGAGGGTCCGCTTCTCGATTGCATTCACTCTGCGTGGCGTAAACGCTTACGACCTGGAGATAGTCTAGCTAGATCATCTTAATCTGACCGATGGTTCCCAGCCGAAGAGGCGGCTAGGCCTACCCGGCGACTCGCTCAAGGGTCGCGGCTAACTCTTTACGAGAAATTGAACCGCCTTAGTGACGGCCAACACCGCAAAACCACCGGATCAAGCTGCACGCTTAAGACGAAAGAACAGCCCTCACGCAATCGATCCCTCCCTTTCACCTGAGACTTGGAGTAGACTCCGGGTAACTGGAGGCGAAAAATGTCCCCTGAACCGAAAGTCGTACCTCCCAAGAACGGCCAGCGTGTGCAAAGCGTTCAACACCAAGGTGTTTTTGAAGTTGTGGGTGTCAACGCGCTGATGCAGACGGCAAATATCCGATTGGTGGATGGAAGCGGGCACGTCATACCAAATGTGGCGTGGACTTCCTTGAAAGCTTCGGACAAAAAGTAAGCCGTTTTGGTTAGGGCGGGTAGCCTACCAGGAAGCCTCACAGTTGCGCCTAGCTAACGCCCTGTGAATTTGCGATTGCCCATCGCGAAGCGAGGGTGGGATGGATCAAAATCGTTCGTTATTGCGCGGGCGGGGAAAGTATATTTGCCAGAAGCCCCCTGCCACTTGCGTGAACTCAATTCCCACGATCCATTTGTCGTCCGCTAGAGACCTTACGTTCACCACTCGGCATTCTTCACCAATCCGAGTGTTTAGATTCTCGATCAGGATGGTTTGTCGTTCTTCGACGAACGCTGCGAGTGAAATCAACGCGCCATTAGCGTTGAGTTCGAGTGTGTGAGTCAACTCACG
>JASHRI010000506.1 GCA_030037435.1 Candidatus Acidiferrales bacterium
TCGTAGAAGGCTTTGACGTCCTCCGGCATCGTGGCATCGTGATCCCACGCTTCGGGAATCAACATCGACATCACATGCGGCAAGCTGCGGCCGGAAAGCGTGAGCAACTCCACCGCATTGTCCAGCATGGCGGAATCGCTGCCACCCGCGGTGATGATGGGGAGCAACTTCTTGATGTCGTCGCCAAAAAGCGGCGACGCAAGCACCGACTGCCGCGCATACATCCAGTTGATGTTTCCGCGCAGCGTGTTGATTTCTCCGTTGTGGCACACATAGCGATACGGGTGCGCCAATTGCCAGCTCGGAAATGTGTTAGTCGAAAAGCGCTGGTGAACCAAACACAAAGAACTGGTCACTTCCGGGTCGGACAGTTCTTTGTAAAAGTGCGTGATCTGCGGAGCCAGCAGCAGTCCCTTGTAAACGATCGTTCGCGACGAAAGGGAAGGGATGTAGAAGAAATCTTTCTCCTTCAAGTCCGATTGGGCGACCGCGGCCTCAACCTGCTTGCGGACCACGTACAGTTTGCGCTCGAGCGCATCCTGGTCCATGGCGACGCCGCGGCGGATGAAAATCTGCTCGATGTAGGGCTGCGTATTGCGCGCAACGCGGCCAATCATGTCCCCGTTGATCGGCGTGTCGCGCCATCCAATCGCGGTAAGCCCATTTTCGCGCGCGATTCTTTCGAGAATGCCTTCGCACAGCATCCGTTCTTGTGGATCGACGGGAAGAAAGATCATCCCCACACCATATTCGCCCGCTGCGGGCAGAGTGAAGCCGAGGCTCGCGCATTCACGAGCGAAAAATGAGTGGGGAATCTGAATCAAAATCCCGGCGCCATCACCCGTTTGGGGATCGCAGCCGCATGCGCCGCGGTGCGTCAGGTTGATCAGAATCTGGATGCCCTTTAGGACGATGTCGTGCGATTTCTGACCCTCGATGCTGGCCACAAATCCAATGCCGCAACCATCGTGCTCATGCAAGGGGTTGTATAGACCCTGAGCCGACGGTGGTCTCGACAATGAATACTTGGATTTCATGCTGTCAAATTTGTCCCTGCCGCTCAACTTTGCGCTCGGTGGGCTTAGCGCATTCTATGCGGCCGAAGCCAAAAACCGCGTGTACGGGTACTCTTCTCCCGCATCTCCAACTGCGGTTGATATATGTAATATACACCACACAACCCACTGGGTGAATTGTCCGATTACGACTTTTTGGGGGTCCTCGGGGGCGAACCGGATCTGGTCGAAGGCGCCCGTTGCTACTCTGGCTGAATATGAGGCAGCCGGGCGCTGCTGATCAAGCCAGCCACAAGGGTAAAACCTGCCCCGCAGAAGAGCGCAATGCTTGCTGCTCGAAGGGAAACGCCGCCGTGCGCAAGCATCTCGAAGAGAACGGCCACCGATGAGATCCCGATCGATTGTCCCAGCAGGCGCGCCATCGTACTGATGCCGCCCGCTCCGCCGCTCCGCTCCCTCGGAGCGCTGGCGACCATGGCCCGGTTAATCGGCGCGCCAAAGAAACCGAAGCCCGCGCCGCCCAAGCCAGCCCGCCAAACAAGCTGCCACGCGGTCGGGTGCGCCGGCGTGAGCGCAAGGAAAATGAGCCCAATTGTCATGACGGTAGCGCCAATGACCCCGAGAATCCTGACGGCGTGGTGATCCGCCAGCCGTCCCGATATGTGCGACATAATTCCCGCTGCGATAGGCCAGGGAGTAAGCAGCAGCCCGGCTGCGACCTGTGAGAACCCAAAGACGTCGATGAAATAAAACGGTAGCACCACGAACGCGAGACCCTGCGCCACGCAGGCTGTCAGTGCCGCCAACGAAGAAAGAGCAAAAAGCGGGCGCTCGAACAAGTCGATCGCCAGCATCGGAACCTTGAGCGTCAACTGACGACGCACCAATGCGAATCCCAGCGCAGCCCACCAGCAAGTTCCGCAAACACTATACCCAGGTGCCTGCCGTTCCCAACGTCGTCGATGCCAGTGATCAACAACGTGACCGCGGCGCCATTCAAAACCGCGCTCCAAAAGTCCCAGCGATGTCCGGCACCCTTGGCAGGAGCTAAAAATCGCTCAGACAAGCTGAGTGACAGAAGTCCAAAGGGTATGTTGATCGCAAACAGCCAATGCCAGGTAGTTATCGCGAGAATTCCCGACGCAACGCTCGGCCCCGCCGCCGCTGACGTGAAGACGATGATTCCACTCAACCCGATGCCGCGCCCCAGTAGGGAACGCGGGTACGTGTAACGCATCATCGCAGCCGACACGCTCCAGATGCATGCTGCGCCGACGCCCTGTACCACCCGAGCCATCACAAGCGTGTCAAGCGAACGCGGCAGCGAGCAGCCCAGCGATGCCAGCGTGAAGATTGCCAGGCCTGCCTGGTAAACGCGCTTGTAGCCGATGATGTCTACAAGCGACGACAGCGGGAGCACGCAAATCGCTACGGCGAGGATGAATGCGTTGACCACCCAAATTGAGGTCGCAGCGCTCGCGTGGAGTTGCACTGCGATCGAGGGCAGGGCCGTGTTAGCGATGTTGCCGTCCAGCACGGACATCGCCAGCCCGATCAGGTAGGTAAACATCGCCCAGCGGCGCCGTTCGAGCGAAAGCCCGTCGCCCTCGGCGATCTCGCCGAATATCTGGCTTGCGATTTCAGACATAGGGCAAGTATGGCGCCGGTACTCGTGTTTCCCGATTCTTCATGGAAACCCTGCGCTTCCGATCGGCGTTCACGTTTCGCGCTGGCGGATCAGGCGGATGGCGTCGGGCAAAATCGGGCTGTCGCTCCCCCCATTAGAGTTTCGCTCGGCGCCTGCGGCTGGCGAATATTCGGACTCGGTCGCGCCTTCGCCGGGCGCCAGGAAGAGATTCGTCTCGACGCCGTGTTGCCTGGTGTACAAATCGTAGTAGCGGCCGGCGGCGGCGTAGAGCGACTGGTGAGTGCCTCGCTCGATGATGCGGCCCGACTCGACGACCAGAATTTGGTCGGCACGGCGAATGGTCGAGAGGCGGTGCGCGATGACGAACGTGGTGCGTCTGCGCATTAAATACCGCAGCCCCTCCTGTATCAACGCTTCCGATTCCGAGTCGAGGCTCGAAGTGGCTTCGTCAAGAATCAGGATGCGCGGATTCGCCAGAATCGCGCGCGCGATTGACACGCGCTGCTTTTGCCCTCCCGAGAGCTTCACACCGCGCTCGCCAACCACTGTGTCGTACTTTTTCTCAAATGTCTCGGCGAACTCGTCCACGCGAGCGATCCGGCAAGCGGCAAGCACGTCTTCCTCGCTGGCGTCTGGTTTCGCAAAGGCGACATTTTCGCGGATCGTTCCGTCGAAGAGAAATGTGTCTTGCAGCACCACGCCCAATTGCGTGCGATATGTCTCAAGGCGCACGCGCGCCAGGTCGATTCCATCCACCAGCACGCGGCCGTCCCCCGGATCATAGAATGCTGCGATCAGGCCGATGATGGTCGATTTGCCGCCGCCTGAGGGCCCAACGAAGGCCGTTACCGTGCCAGGCGCCGATTCGAATGAAACGTCGTGGAGAACGGGCTTGTTGGGATCGTAGGAGAAATTGACGTGTTCGAATGCAATCCGGCCTTCGATGCGGTCTAGCGCGACCGTTCGCTGAGGTGCTTCTTGTTCTACCTTCTCAGTAAGCACTTCTCGTGTGCGCTCCAGACCAGCAAGCGCCTCGGTCATTTGGGGTCCGATGCTGACGATTTGCACGACGGGCCCCACGAGCATTGTCAGGAAGGCTAAATATGAGACGAAGTCGCCCGGCGTCATCGCCCCCTTCCAAATGGCTTTGGCGCCCATGAACATGACCACCGCGCTTATGATTCCCACCATCACAGTGGCGCCGAGGCTCATTAATGAGGTCGCGGTGAGGGTTTCCAGCACGTTGTTGAGTAGGCGTTGCACCCCGCCGAAGAACACTGCTTCTTCGCGCTCTTCCGCATGATAACCCTTCACCACTCGCACGCCGCCCAGCGATTCCGTCAGACGCCCGGTTACCTCCGCATTGATCTTGGGCCGCGCGCGATAAATCGGGCGGATGACTCTAAAGGCCCCCTTCAAGCCAACGGCAAAGATTCCAATGCCAATGGTCGCCGTTACGGTCA
>JASHRI010000507.1 GCA_030037435.1 Candidatus Acidiferrales bacterium
TGAATATTGAGAAATTTCTAAAGGCACAGCAGCTCATGTCGGCCGGTCACTACGTTCAAGCTGTCGCAATATTCGATTCCATACTAGATACTGCCTCCGAACCTGACGATAGAGCCGCAGTTCTTTCCAATGAAGCGATGTGCTATTCCAAACTCGGAAAACTTCAAATGGCCCGGCGAGCATGGAATGGCGCCATACGGGTCGCTCCCCGATCGGAAGAATATGCTGCAAACCTGGAATTCCTGGATGCGACCTTATGCATAGCCGAGAAAAAGCCAAAAGATGCGTTGAAGAAGCTTTCAGCTTTGCTGAGAAAACATGAGAAGCTCCTGGCAACGCCGGATTACCGATACCTTTACGAGGAAGCACAGGTCCGTCGCGGTATGTTGCTAGTCGATCTGAACAGATCTAGTGAGGCCTGCCGGATACTTGAAGAAGCAAGGGAGTTCGAGTCCGCTCACGAGCCCATCTTTTTCTACAACCTAGGTGTTTGCTACTTCGATCTTAAAGACTGGGCGGCATCCAAGAACTCTTTTGCAAATGCTCTGCGTCTCCACCCCTCGGAGCATTACACAGTCCGAATTCACTACTATCTCGGAATCCTGAGC
This sequence comes from Candidatus Acidiferrales bacterium, assembly GCA_030037435.1. GTDB lineage: Bacteria > Acidobacteriota > Terriglobia > Acidiferrales > UBA7541 > Palsa-295. Next base: position 609 of record JASHRI010000507.1, read on the forward strand.
GCCAAATTGGGGGCAGGCGCTCAGGCGTATGACCACTTCGTGTTTGCTGCGCAGCATGCCGGCAGTTCGGATGTCCCGCCGGCACAAATCTATAACTGGCTGTGGCGGCTCTGCGACGAGATGGGCTTAGAGCGAGAGGCGCGTAAATTCGAAGAACTCGAAAAAGAACACCTAGCCAAAGACTCGTAAGCGATGGCACACGCTTTAACTCCCCGGAATCGAAACCACGCGATCACCGGGCGGGTGGCCCAGCCTTGAGCCCTTGAACTTTCGGGTGCCCCATGCTCGCTTTTCGAGCGTGGGGTCTTGCTCAGCATCAAAAACAGGGTCATCGAATGCTCCGCGCAGCAAATTCTGTAGTGGAAATTCTGTGCACTATCTGGTAGCATGAGTCGGGGTTCTTTTCGGCCCCGGAGAGGAACGGATATGGATTGCGGCATTCAGACTTGGCGGGCGGAGGGCGAACAAGTTCCGGTCCCTTTGCGCCGAAGTCTGTTGTCTCGCCCACCCAGAGCAGCAGCGATGCGACCGAGCCCGCCGTGCCGGGCGACTCAAGGGATCAGAGCTGGTGTCCGGGGGCCAATTCTAATCGAAACTCCCTTTCGAATAGAATCGAGCCTAAGTTATTCAAAACATTCACTCGGCGCTCGTTTTATCCGAAACTCCAGGCGGGTCAAGAGGCTTTCGCCTTATCTTCGCCAAATTTCTACCCTCGCATTGGCGGCGCGTCGCGCGAATTGCTACAATACGCGCGGAAACGGGGAGAACTAAAAATGGCTGCACGCACTCTCTACGAAAAAATTTGGGACGCCCACGTCGTCCGCGAAGAGCCCGGAAAGCCGTCTCTGATCTACATCGACCGCCACTTGGTCCACGAGGGTACTTCGCCCCAGGCATTCTCGGGACTGAAATCCGCTGGCCGCAAAGTCCGCCGCCCCGAGCTCACCTTCGCGGTGATGGACCACAGCGTCTCCACCAAGAATCGCGCGCTGCCCCTTCTCGATCCGGATGCTGTCGCTCAATTCGATGCGCTTGCGCGCAATTGCCAGGAGTGCGGCATCAACCTCTTCGACATGCAGAGCCGCAACCAGGGCATCGTCCACGTGATCGGCCCCGAGCTGGGCATCACGCTTCCGGGCACAACCATCGTCTGTGGCGATAGCCACACTTCCACGCACGGCGCGCTCGGCGCGCTGGCATTCGGCATCGGCACCAGCGAAGTGGAGCACGTGCTCGCCACGCAGTGCCTCACGCAATTCAAATCGAAGACGATGCAGATCGACGTGCAGGGCCCTCGCCCGCGCGGCGTCACCGCCAAAGACATCATCCTCGCCATCATCGGAAAAATCGGCATCGGCGGCGGCAATGGACACGTCGCCGAATACACCGGCGAAGCGGTCCGTTCCCTGTCGATGGAAGGCCGCATGACCATGTGCAACATGTCCATCGAAGGCGGCGCGCGCGCCGGCATGGTCGCGCCGGACGACACCACATTCGCCTACGTCGAAGGCAAGCCCTTCGCGCCGCGCGGCAAGGAATTTCAGGAAGCGGTCGAATATTGGCGATCCCTCGCCACCGATCCCGGCGCGAAATACGACACAGTCGTCACGCTCCGCGCCGCCGATCTCGCACCGATGGTCACCTGGGGCACCAACCCCGGAATGGTCACGCAAGTCACCAGCCGCGTTCCCGACCCCTCCTCGTTTTCCGATCCCGTCGACCGAAAAGCAGCCGAAAGCGCGCTCGTTTATATGGGCCTCGAACCCGGAACACCGATGGAGGATATTTCCGTCGACCGCGTTTTCATCGGCTCGTGCACCAATTCCCGCCTGGAGGATTTGCGCACCGCCGCTCGCGTCGTTTCCGGTAAGCATGTGGCGAAATCGCTCAAGCAGGCGCTGGTTGTTCCCGGCTCGCGCGTGGTGAAAGCTGCTGCGGAACAGGAAGGGCTCGACAAAGTTTTCCGCGATGCCGGTTTCGAGTGGCGCGACGCGGGCTGCAGCATGTGCATCGCGATGAACGACGACGTGCTGCCCAGCGGC
>JASHRI010000508.1 GCA_030037435.1 Candidatus Acidiferrales bacterium
GCACCCCGACTTCACGCCTCCTGGGCCGATCTCGAGAGAACTTATGAACGTTCACTGGTCGATTTGGCTGCACTACGATTCTTCTCGCGCTATACGCCAGGCGAAGCACTCCCCGCTGCCGGGCTTCCCTGGTTCATGGCGCTCTTCGGCAGAGACAGCATCATCACGAGCTTCCAGGCGCTACCGTTTGTACCTGATCTCGCTGCGACCACATTACGAGTGCTCGCCATGCGGCAGGGTACGCGCTGCGACGATTTTCGCGATGAAGAGCCGGGGAAAATATTGCATGAGGCCCGCTGGGGTGAGATGACTGCCTTCGAGGAACGCCCTCATTCACCTTACTTCGGATCTGCTGACGCTACTCCGTTGTTCCTCGTCCTGATGGACGAGTATGAACGGTGGTCTGGAAGACACGAGTTAGTCAAAAAATTCGAAGCGGAGGCAAGAGCAGCCCTGCAATGGATCGATGAATATGGCGATCGCGATGGCGACGGCTACGTTGAGTACGAACGGCGAAATAAAGAGACGGGTATCGAGAACCAGTGCTGGAAGGATTCGTGGGACTCCATCGCCTTCAGCGATGGAACACTAGCATCAAGGCCAACTGCAACTTGCGAGATCCAGGGCTACGTTTACGATGCCAAGCGCAGATGTGCCAGGTTGGCACGCGAGTTCTGGGGCGATACCGATCTGGCAAACCGGTTGGAAAAAGAAGCTGCCGAGCTGAAGCAAAAGTTCAACCGCGACTTCTGGATTCCCGACAAACAATTCTTCGCGCTTGCTCTCGATGGCCACAAACGCAAAGTTGATTCACTAACCTCGAACATAGGCCACCTGTTGTGGAGCCGGATCGTCGATGAGGACAAGGCGGAGGCATGTGCGAGGCGGCTGGTTGGGCCGCGACTTTTTTCAGGTTGGGGCGTTCGCACTATGGCCGAAGAAGAGGGCGGCTACAATCCTGTCGGTTATCACGTAGGGACAGTGTGGCCGTTCGATAACTCGCTCATCGCTCTCGGATTGAGAAATTACGGTTTCAAGAAAGAAGCGGCACACGTAGCCCTGGCAAATCTCGAGGCTGCCAGGTATTTCCAATATCGACTGCCGGAGGCATTTGCAGGCTACTCGAGAGCGGAAACGCAGTTCCCGGTCGAATATCCAACAGCTTGTAGCCCGCAAGCATGGTCCGCGGGCGCTCCCTTATTGTTTCTGCGCACGCTCTTAGGTTTGGAACCAGTCGGCGATCGCCTTCTGGTCGACCCAGCAGTGCCAAAACAAATCGAATGGATTGAGCTGTTGGGTGTTCCTGGCCGGTGGGGCCGCGCTGACGCCTTCGCACGCGGTCTAATCGAAGTCTGAAACCGGCGAATGTCAGTGGACTAATCCACTGATGAGTTTCTTCTCGCCAGGTCGGTTGTCGCCATCGAAACATGGGTGGCAGCGGGGAGGCCGAGAGCGTTGGCTGGACTGTTGCTGCAGAACGTCGATTTGCTCTTTGGAGCCAGGACGGCTCACTCTTCCCTGCTCGTTGGATGCGATCTAGGGTTCAGATAATGATCGAGCCAGAGCGGCGAACGGCCCAAAGAGGAATTGCGTTTGAGCTACATAAGAGATGCACTGGCCATCTTCCGGCTTGTCGGGGCGAATGCAGAAAGGAAGCACCTGGCCCTCGCGGCAGCAGGCTTGGCTTACAACTTTCTGTTGTCGCTCATCCCGGTTTTGATTGTGCTGACAGCGGTGATAGCGTACCTCCCACTAAAGCACGGAATGCAGGATCTAAACTCGTTTCTGGTCAACGTAGTGCCTCGGCAGGGCTTGCCCCTGATCGACAACCTGCTCAGCAAGATCACCCCTCATCGGACCGGTCTTCTTTCCTTCGGGTTGATTACCGCTGTATGGCTTGCGTCGAAGGCGTTGAACGGAATCATCATGGGTATCGACCTAGCGTACAACGTGCAGGTACCGCGTCGAATCTGGAACACCAGAATTCTGGCTTTTGTTCTGACGTTGGCTGTGGGCATTCTGTTGATGCTGGGGGTCGCCCTGACGCTAGCCGGTCCCTTTTTGGAAACTCTGCTAGCCGGCGTGGCTCCAATTCATTCGCTATGGTTGCAGCTCTGGCCGTTCGTTCAATGGTCGGTTTCGGTTTTGGTCGTCTTCTCGGCCATCGAGCTGTTGTATGTCCTGGCTCCCAATCTTCCCTTCACGCACCGATTAACCGTCCCTGGCGCTGTGTTCGCATCGGCGGTCTGGATCGCGCTCGCCTGGAGCTTCGGCTACTATCTGCACTACTCTGCAGCGAAGCTCGATAGGTTTTATGGAGTACTGGCCACACCGATCGCCTTCCTGATCTGGTTGTACTGGAGTACAAGCGCACTTCTGCTCGGGGCGGAGATCAACTCGAGCTTGCTCTCTTACAAGCGCGGCCATCTGTCCGGTCCGCGAGCCTTGTCGGACGAGGGAAAGGATGCAAGGCGGATCCCGGCTTAGTTTAGAGTTGGAGGTACACTGCTCCGATTCCGGCTGCAGCGATCGATTCTGATTTGGCAAGAGTCCTGCGCCTACCGCAGATGGACGCGACCCTGGGGTAAAGCTAAGGCTGCGTCGAATCTCCGGCGCGGGGTAACTCGAATACCCAAAGCGTTGTTCCCCCCACCGGATTTGAGATCTCCGGAGTCAGTTGAGGCCAAGCGACCGGACCACCATTGCCAGCGACGACTGCGACGTATTGTTGACCATCAATGTCGTAGGTAATTGGTGTTGAACTAAGAGAAGCGTCTAACGTTCGGTGCCACAAAACTTTGCCGGTCTTTGCATCGAACGCTCGGAAACCTCGGTCCCGCGAGCCAGCGAAAACGAGGCCCCCGGCTGTCACTAGCGTCGAACTCGACATAGCTGCGCGTTGCCGATAGACCCATGCTGTCTTTCTGGTCTCAAGATTGATCGCCTGAAGGCGACCTATGTTGCCGTCGCTATTCGGCCGCGGATGAAGGACGAAATGCATGTCACTTCCGCCTTCCGCTGTCTGGGAAGCATCGCGCGGCACCCAGGTAAAGTCCTGGCAGGATTCGTAGACGGAAACGTAAAGAATTGTTGTCTCCGGATCGTACGAGGTCGCCGGCCAGTTTCGTCCACCGCCGGAATGCGGGCAGAAGTGCTTTGTCACATTCGCCTCCGGATCGAGCGCGGGGTTGATGATCTTCTTTCCCGTTTTCGGATCGATCGCACTCACTAAGGTTTGCATACCCAGGTCGCTCGAGAACTCATACTTCCCGGTGGCGCGATCGACTGCATCGAAGATCATGATTTTGCCGCCCGTGACCACTAAGTTGGTCGGCTTTCCGTTAACGGGAAGCGTAATCAGCACTTGATCAAACGCCCAGTCGAGGTCCCACACATCGCGATTCATGTGCTGGTAATACCAGACCAGTTTGCCAGTAACGGGATCGAGGGCGACGGTCGAATCTGTGTATAGCCCATCGTTGGAGTCGCTGTCTTGAGTATGCGACGCCAGCAGTGTGGCCGTGTCGTAAGTTTGGCCAATGCCGAAATAGACGAGGCCGAGATCAGGATCGTAACTGCCGGATGTCCAAACGGAGCCGCCAAATCGCTGATTCACAGGGGCGCCGTTCCAGCTATCCCCGCCGGGCTGGCCGGGACGCGCGATGGTGTTGAAACGCCATGATTCGCTGCCGTCTTTCGCGTCCAGACCTACGATGAAGCAGCCGCCCGGATAGGTATTGCAGCCACTCGCACCTATGATCACCTTGCCTTTGGCGACGATTGGGCCGCTGTCCAATCGCAGGTGATGCGCAGTTTCTCCCGGCCCCAAGACCTCGTGATCCCAAGCGACTGCCCCCGTCTTCACATTCAGCGCAACGATATGCCCATCAGCCGTAGGTGCGTAGAGCAAGTCTTGATAAATCGCCAGGTTTTTGACGATATTCAAACTTCCGTTGTGAAGTGACGGAGGCAGCGGTCGCACATATTGCCAGAGGAGATCGCCCGTTTCACCGTCGAGTGCCTGAACCGTGTTGGCGCTTTCGATGAAGATTATTCCGCCATGGACAAGTGGCGTGATTTCATTAGGACTTGTAGGTAGTACCCAAGCCCATGCCTCGCGCAGATTCCCCACATTTTCTATGTTGATTTGGCGAAGAGGGCTGTAGCCCAAACTGCTATACGTGCGACGCCAAGTCAGCCAATCTGCTTCCTGCGGGTGGCGAAGCAAGTCATCGGTCACTGGAGTGATACCGTCGAGCAAGTGCTTCTGCCGCACCATCGTCGCCATGTATCGAGCGTCATGGTTGGCAGGAAGAACATTCCCCGGCTCAGGAACCCGAGCTTGTTGCGCGCCGGACCGAAAAGGATTCTGGGAATTCGACTGCGCTTTCGCCGGTGACGCTGCGGTCACAAGTCCGAGCGTCATTACCACGATCAACGACCGCAGTGGGTAGACGCGATGCTGCACGATCGCGCCGCGCGCTTGCGAAGAACGGTGTTCGGACTGCGTAAAGATTTTCATAATTGAAATGACGCACCTCAGCGCAAAAGGCAGTCTATTACCACTAACCGTAACAGAGAACAAGAGTGCCCTTGTCATTAAAGCGGACGGTCCGGCCAGCACGGAGTCGAGAAAAAGAAAACCGGAGGACCGAAAAAGACTATATTGGGTGCTCCCGAGCGACCGAAGTCCGAGGTATGTCGGATTTGCGCGCTGGCCGAATCGCGAGGACTCAGTCATGAAGATGCTTTTCAAAATCATTGGAATCGTAGTGGCTTGCTTGATCCTGTTGCTCGTGGTCCTTCGCATCGTTGGGCTTAATCCTCACGGCAGAACTCCTGGCCTATGGCTCAACGGAACTCTCGTTACTGCGCCAGTCACGGATTGGTCGTTTGCCGCTAGATATCCGACGCTCAAAATTCAGACGCGAACTCCATACTTGCTTCCGCATTCAGTCACGGCAGGGTGTATTGCCTACATGGGCCAGCTTTACGTCGGCTCGATCTATGACGCGGGCCTTGTATATCCTCACGGGAGGAGCTGGAACGAAGATGTCGCTCGCGACCCCCACGTGCGCATCAAGCTTGGCGATCGCCTTTACGATGGCGCTTTGGTTCATGTCACCGATCCGGCCCTCGTAGATGCCGTGCTTCGTGCCCAGCAAGCTAGGTTTCGCGGCTACAGGGTGCCACCGAACGGAAGCCTACAGTTGTTTCACGTTATTCAAACTGGCGCACCGATCACCGCCGGCCAGTGAGGTTGTCTAGTTTTGCGGACAAGATGGCGGCGTTGACTTTTGTGCGTGCGTTCGTACCAGCTCATCCGATGAATCGCCGTTAGGTTTAGGAGTGCGAGATGAAAACAGTCGGAAAGGTGATCGCAGGACTAGTCGTTTGCTTGATCATACTGCTGATAGTGCTGAGAATAACCGGTCTCGACCCTCGCGACAGGAGGCCCGGGTTGTGGCTAACGGGCAACCTCGTCAGCACTCCGGTGAGTGACTGGTCGTTCACTGACAACGTTCCCCAGATCCATCTGCAAACCGAGAGCGGCTATTGGCTTCCTCATTCGGTCACCATCAACTGCATCGCCTATAATCACCAGCTCTACGTCGCGTCCGTATATCCCGGTAGCGGACCGCGAACCTGGAACGAGAACGTGATGCGCAACCCGCACGTACGCATACAAATCGGCAATCAGTTATACGACCGCACATTGACACTGGTGACCGATCCAGCGGAAAAAGAAGCCGTCCTCCAAGCGAGGGCTAAGAAATATCCTCAGCTGAAGATTCCAGCGAACGCCACCATTCGCGTATTTCGCGCAGATGGGTGAGCTTGGAGCGGCATGAAGGTAGTCATCACGGGCGCGAATAGCGCCGTCGGCCAGGCGATCTTTCGATGCGCGCGCAAGGGAGGACTGCCGGCCGATACGTTCGTCGCGGCGGTCCGTTCGAGCCGTGCGGAGCAGCAGTTTCGCTCGCAGATCGGCGACGTTGGTGGAGTGGTCCGAATCTCTTACGATGATCCTGCCACTCTCGACGCAGCATTTCGAGACGCCAATTCGGTCGTTCAGCTTGCGGGAATCCTCATTGAACAGCGGCATTCGACGTACGAGGATGCAAATGTGACTTCGACCCGCAGCATCGTTGAGGGCGCAAAGAGAAACAATGTAAAGAAGCTGATTTTGGTGAGCGCAATCGGAGCGGATGAAAACTCTAGAAATCGATATTACGACACCAAAGCGCAGGCGGAAGCTTTGGTGCGAGAGTCCGGGCTATGCTACACGATACTCCGTGTGCCGATCTTGCTCGGGCCTGCTACAGCGGGTGCTGCGGCACTGAGGCGTCAGTTGAGTACCGGGAGATGCAGGCTGATCGATGGCGGACTCCACCGGCAACAGCCTCTTCATGTGGATGACCTTGCACGGGCCGTAATTGTTGTAGCCACGCAATTCTCTGGAGCGCAGAACGTTACGTTGGAATTGGTCGGCCCCTGTTCGCTTTCGGAGCGGGAATTGATCGAGCGGGCCGCTCACTGGTCGGGACGCCCAATTCGAATTCGTTCAATTCCGAAGCGCCTCATATCGGCGGCTCTTGCGATTCGCGAATGCTTTGCCGGCCGAGGTTTCTCACGAGATGTGCTCGACGTTGTTACGGCAGAGACCCACGTGGATCCACAGCCCGCCAGGCGCGAACTCGGGATCGATCTCACAGGGATCGACCAAATGATTCAAGACAGCTTGCCCAAGGAATAGAAAATGAATGAAACCATTCCAAGCGAAGCTTCGATTACAACTCGTAAGAAAGCGAGCCCGTGGCAAAGGCTTTTGCCGCTCTTCATTGCGGTGGCCTGTTTCGCCTACATTTATACGCGCCTCAAAAGTACCGCCGCAGCGCAAGACAGTACTGTACTGGCTTATCTTGTAAAGAGCTTTGAAAACGTTAACTGGCTTGACTGGCTGGCCCTGATGATCCCCTATTGTTGCCTCTATCTTCTCATCGATAGCGCGGTGGTCTGGAAGGTGATCAATTGGTTCAACGCCAAAATCCGCTATACGGACATTCTGCCCATCCGTGCCAGCGCTTATATCATTTCTCTCGTAAACGAGCAGGCAAGCAAGGGAGGGATCGCATACTACTTGAATCGCCGCGACGGCGTGCCGGGCTGGGAAATCACTTCCAGCATGCTCTACTTGATGTTTTGCGAATATTACAGTCTGATTCTCTGGGCGTCTATCGGAGTGACGTTGAGATGGAACAGTTTTCAGCGAGTGTTTCACGTCATCCCATGGATCGCATTGGGCTCAATCGTCTTCTTCATAGTGTTCCACCTTTTCTTCAGTGGAAAAATCAGCTCGCGGACAGCACTGCGCGAGCGGCCAATCTTCAGAGCGTTCCGGCTCGCGAAAGTCTGGCAATACGGAGCGGTGATATTGCTTCGCGCTCCGCTGGTGATCGCCGGGGTCATCGTGTATACGCTGGCTTTGAGGCTCTTCGGAGGTTCGGTTACCTACGGCGAAATGTTAGGGTATTTGCCCGTCATTTTTTTCGGAGCCGCCATGCCGGGGCCGATGCACTCCGTCGCAATTCTCTTCTGGGTCCTGTTATTCCCCGGGAGGCCTGGCCAGATGACCGCCTTTGGATTAGTGATGCACAATTTCTTCCTTTTCTTCAATGCCGCGGTCGGTTTGCTATTTTTGCGGCGAGCGACTCGCGAGATCTTCGGCTAGCGTCCGGTACGTCAGGCGCTGCAACATAGACACGATCGTGCTGACGATCAGAATCCAGGCGAGAACCGTCAGCAGCGGCCTAAGGATAACGACACCGAGTCGAATCAGCGCGTCGATGCAAGTTGGCGCAAAGTAGAGCATCCCGTTATACCGGCCTAGCCTGCTTGCACGAAATCCGGCTCGTGGCTGAATCCAATGAGAGTCGATAACGTACTGCGCAAATGCAGCGGTGATGCAGATTGGCAGGAGCCACGGAAAAGCCCCACGCGACGCGCCAGCGAAAATCCCAATAGTGACGAACAGAAAGTCCGTAGTATGGTCGAAAGTTCTGCCGATCGTGCTCACCGTACCTCGACGGCGCGCAGTAGGTCCGTCGAGAAGGTCCGTAGTCAGGCCAACGAGCCAAATGATCAAACTGGCAGCTGCAGAGCGCGAATCTCCACGAGCCATGAAAAATGCAAATGGAAGCACGAGGACTAGCCGTAGAGCCGTCAGAGCATTAGCCATGTTCCACCGCGAAATCCGCGCAACATAAGGACCTTCTCGTTCTCTACAGGTATCACGGTTTGACACCACTGGGGCGCAAGCATATTCTTTTTTCTGTTCGTCGTTGCAGGAAACGATTTCGCCCGAGGCCGCTAAATGCCAGACGTGGTAACTCCAGACCGACTGGAATCCGCCGTAGAAACTGGCTTAGACGGGCGCGGCATATCTGGCGATCAGGCCCTGCTTTTGATGGACCACGCGCCTTTGTCCGTCCTTTGTGAAGCCGCATCTACTATCCGCAACCGTTCCAAAGGCCGCGCGGTGAGTTATTCCAGGAAAGTCTTCATCCCGTTAACCCACCTCTGCCGCGATTATTGCGGGTACTGCACTTTCCGGGCTGATCCTTCGCCAGGTGTGCGACCGTACATGTTACCTGACGAGGTGCTCGCGGTGGCGGAAGCCGGGCGCCGCGCGGGATGTAAGGAAGCCCTGTTCAGCCTTGGAGATCAGCCGGAGCGAGTGTTCCCGGAAGCGAGGGCATTTCTAAGATCCATGGGTTTCGACCGCACGCTCGAGTATCTCGCGGCAATGTGCGAACTGGTGCTCGAAAAGACCGGACTTCTCCCTCACTCGAACCCCGGCCTGATGCCTCGCGAAGATCTTTGGCGGCTGCGAGAGACAAACGTCAGCGTGGGTCTCATGTTTGAGGCGGCAAGCACTCGGCTACTTCGCCCCGGGGGAGCGCACTGGAAAGCTCCCGACAAAGTGCCACTGCTGCGTCTACGAACGATCGAGAGTGCTGGGGAATTATCGATGGCTTTCACCACTGGCATCCTGATCGGCATCGGTGAGACAAACGAGGAACGCGTGAACGCGTTGCTGCTGATCCGTGCGGCGCATGAAAAGTACGGCCATATTCAGGAAGTAATTATTCAGCCGTTTCGGGCGAAGCCAGATATTCGCATGGCGGACTCTCCAGAACCCACTAAGGCAGACTTGCAACGCACCATCGCAGTGGCTCGTCTGATATTCGGAGGCCACGTGAACATTCAATCGCCTCCAAACCTGCTTTCGGAAGACTATTTGGAATTATTGAATGCGGGGATCAATGACTGGGGCGGCATATCTCCGGTGACTAAGGACTTCATTAACCCGGAGACGGCTTGGCCGCAAATTCCCGCGTTGGCCGCCCGAACCGCCTCAGCCGGATTCGTCCTGCGCGAGCGATTGGCAATTTATCCCGAATTTTCCTCGCGGCCCAAGTTTGTACGCGACCGGCTCGAACCCCACTTGCAGAAGATTCGAAATGAAGACGGGTACGCTCGGAGCAACCAATGCTGAGTCAAATCAATCGCGATTGGAAAGATATTCCCTGGGACTGCGCGCTGCGCACTGCAACTCCAACGGTGGCAACTGTTCTTGAAAAGGCGCTTGCTGGAGACGACCTCGGTTTTGAGGAAGGCTTGGCGTTAGCCACCGTCGAAGGGCAGGATCTCGTGGCTCTGGTAAGGGTCGCGGATGAGCTTCGCCGACGGGAAGTGGGTGACCGCATCACGTATGTGGTGAATCGCAATTTGAATTTCACCAATGTCTGCATCGTGGGGTGCGCGTTTTGTGGATTCAGTCGCAATGCCGATGCACCGGATGCCTATTTTCACTCGATCGAGACCCTGGTTGCTAAATCAGTCGAAGCGGTTGAGCGAGGCGCCACCGAGGTTTGCATCCAGGGAGGACTCCCAAAAGATCTCGATGGATACTTCTACGCACAACTCCTTCGCGCCATCAAGTCGCAGCTTCCTGCCCTTCATGTGCATGCCTATTCGCCTATGGAAATCACCTATGGCGTTGATAAGACACGCCTACCCCTGCGCGACTACATGTTTATGCTGAAGGACGCCGGCTTGAATAGCATTCCTGGTACAGCCGCGGAAATCCTCGACGACAGTGTTCGCAAGTCGCTTAGTCCAAATAAACTGAAAGTCCGGCAGTGGATAAACGTGATCCGCACCGCGCACAACATCGGAATTCCTTCTACCTCCACGATGATGTACGGCCACACCGAATTTCCGGAACACTGGGTCAGGCACATTCTTCTGGTCCGAGAAATCCAAAAAGATACCGCAGGCTTTACTGAGTTCGTGCCACTAGGATTCATCCACCCGGAAACCAGGCTATTTCGGAGCGGAGCTGCGCGCGCAGGGCATTCGATCCACGAGGATTTGATTGTCCATGCTTTGGCGCGAGTCCTTTTGCATGGCTACATCCCCAATATCCAGGTTTCCTGGGTCAAAATGGGATTCGAGATGTCTTTGGAGTGTCTCCAAGCAGGAGCCAATGATTTCAGCGGCACGTTGATGGAGGAAAGCATTTCAAAATCAGCGGGAGCAACATTCGGAGAGAGTGTCACGCCAGGCGAACTACGCGCGATGATCCGAACTATCGGGCGAATACCGGCCGAGCGCTCCACGACGTACAAGATTCTGAAAGTCTTCGAGCATTCTGACCCACAGGAACACGTGCCAGCCGGACGGTTGCCACTATTCGGCGGCACGGCAGACCACGCAGGGCTCAACGCAATTGGCTATTGAGACAGCACGTGAAGAAAATATACGTCGCTGCGGCGACGATCATCACTAAATGGACTTCTGGGGTATTTCTTGCGAAAGTCTTCAAACAAAGCGTTGAACTCGGCAGGATCGGTGACTAGAACTGCCTTACCATCGAACACCTGGTTGCCGATTTTGACCCGCACCTTCGGGTTACGGGCGACACTTGCGGTCCAGCTTTTGCCGCCAGGAAATCTCTGCCCGGCCGAATAGTAGTCGGCATGCAAATACAAATTGCCGTTATCGGTCACAAAAAAGATGGTCACAGAGTGAGGAATTAGGTACCAGGGGTGGGTCTCGAGTAGAAGAGTTTGATGCTTGTCTGCGAAGGTCCAGTCGGCCGGGAAGCTTGCTGCATCTCCCTTCAGCCATAGCCCCGCCCTACGCTGATTAGGATCGAGGCCGGTGATGCTGAGGATCACTAACGCCAGAATTACGCACGCGACGACCGCCCCGACAACTCTGAGGAGTATCTTCATCTTTAGCTCCTGGACCTAAGAGCAGTATTTCTCGGAACAGGCAGAAGAAGCTAGGTTATTTGAACAGCAGTGGTGAGCCGCCCAGAACTCGAACCGGAACCCGCTGATTAAGAGACCGTCCAAAGATACCTGATATCGAGTGCGACTGACAGCCACGTTATTGATATTTCTTGCGGTTCCAAGCTGCAACGAGGTCGGTTCAATTGTGCCCAATTGCTATGGTTATCGACCCAGATGGGGCACAAAATTGGGCACAATCTCGGGCGAGGTTGACGGGGACCGGCTTGAGGAAAGTACTCCACTTCTCCGGTTAGCGCGTTTCTCAGGACTTTCGCGGTGCAGCAGCGTCTCGTGGCATTTTCATTAAGATGCAGAAGCCATTGATCTGATTGAAGTTCCCCCCTGCGACAGCCTGCGAACAAAATGCTTACGAGTCATTGATGCCTGCTTTACGCCCTGTGGTCTAGCGTGGCTTCTTTATTGGCAGCACGCCTTCGGGTGGCCGAAATCGAGGAGTCGCCGGCATGGGTGATGCCCGCATCCTGATCGTGGACAACGAGCCGCAGATTCGCCGAGTGTTGCGACCACGCTCGTTCGAAATTTCATCTTGCACCACGAAGATGTCGTCGGGCTTGCCGTGGTTATCTTCCGGACGACCGTCAATGAGCTTTTTCCCGGTGTGTGCGATCCTGCGGCAAAGATTGCGGCGCGCATCCGATAGCTAAGGGCCGAACTCGAGAAGAAGTGGGGAGCGCAAGAGAAAAACGGCTGAGACGCTTGGGTTGCGAGTCCGCGTTACATCAATGAAACGGGCGAGAAAAACTCCTTCCGAGAGATTAACTGGAGCAGGGCTTCTGGAAGATTCTCCTTCGAACTACGTCACGATTCTGCTCATAAATATGGAGTTCCTGCAAGCAGGGCGGGTTGTGTTCCCTTAGACTCGTTCGAACGATTGAGGTCAGAGCCTGATATGCACCGTGTATCCAGAATCGACGAAGCCAGCGCTGAAGTACCGAAGGGCTATGGCGAGCACAGTAAGGGGTTTCGTCGCGCGACGTATGTGGATCGGGCTATGGGTTCGGTCCACATGGGTGTGGGAATTTGCTTCCTGCAGCCCAACGGATTCATTCAATCGCATGTGCATTCTCTTGAGGAAAGCTTCTACGTTCTAGAAGGCGCTATTGTGGTTCAAATCGGCGAGGAGGTTCACAAGCTCGTCCCTGGCGACTTCGGGCTTATCAGTACGGGCGTACGGCACGCATGGCGCAACGAGAACGGGCAAGCAGCACGATGGCTCGAGATGCAAGCGCCGCAACCGCGGCCCGCAGACTACGGTCAGGATACATTTTTCTTGAGTGACGGCGTCTCGGTTGCAAGTCCGACCGCCGTCGATTCATCCCGGACGCTAGTGGGCCACTTCGATGAGTCAAAGTTGCCGCGCCCGGGCGGGCCGTCTCAAATGGAAGGCTTCAATCCAACGACGGGCGTCGCCATCAAAATGTTCGTTGATCGGTCCTTCGGTGCAATCCATCAGTCGCTGTTTCTAATTCAATATTCACCGGGAGCGAAAATCGATTTGCACGACCATACCTTTGAGGAATCCTATTTGATCGTCGGCGGCCGAGTTCGAGCCATAGCGGACGGCAAGACCTACGATCTGGGTCCCGGCGATGTCATCTGGACTGGCGTAGGCTGTATCCACAGTTTCGAAAATGCGGGTACTGAGCCGGTGCGCTGGATCGAAACGCAGGCGCCGCTGCCGCCGGCCAAGGAAGTGTTTCGATTTGAACGCGACTGGGCTCACCTGGCGCAACACGATCGGCAGGGCGTTTCTGGATAACCGGTCTGAACATGGCCTGTAACGACCCGTGCGCCGAATCCCAAGGGTTTCATTTGACCGCGAGTTCGCGTGTGTCGGCCAATCTGCCAATCCGTGCGATTCATAGGCACCGTTTCCAAGCGTGTCCGCGGAGGACGCTGAAATCATCGATTGTCAAAAGGAGCGGGTGCAATGTCTCCAGACCAAAATACGCAAACTGAGCAATTGAAGGCCAAGCGCCAGCGCCCCTTCAACTCGCGGGAATACATGGATAGCCTGCGCGATGGACGCGAAATCTGGATCTACGGAGAGCGCGTCAAGGATGTGACCACGCATCCAGCCTTTCGCAATACTGTTCGCATGCTCGCGCGGCTCTACGACGCTCTGCATGACCAGCGCAAAAACGCTCTTTGTATGGACACCGATACCGGCAGTGGCGGGTACACACACAAGTTTTTCAGGCCTTCGCGAAACGCGGAGGAAATGGTGGGCGCGCGCGATGCGATTGCTGAATGGGCTCGCGTCACCTACGGCTGGATGGGGCGCAGCCCCGACTACAAAGCGTCGTTCCTGGCCACGCTAGGCGCAAACTCTGAGTTCTACAGCCCGTTCCAGGAAAACGCTAAACGTTGGTACAAGAAAGTCCAAGAGGAGGTAACTTTCGTCAACCATGCAATTGTGAATCCTCCTGTAGATCGCAACAAGGAGCTTTCCGAAGTCCGCGATGTTTACATGCATGTCGAAAAGGAAACGGATGGCGGGTTGATCTGCAGTGGAGCAAAGGTGGTCGCCACCACTTCCAGCCTGACTCACTACAACTTTATTGCCAACAATGGCGCGTTGCCGATCAAGACCAAGGACTTTGCATTCGTTTGCATCGTGCCAACGGACGCCCCCGGGGTGAAACTATTCTGCCGTCCATCGTACGAGATGGCGGCTGAAGCGGTCGGAAGTCCATTTGACTATCCGCTGTCGAGCCGCCTCGACGAGAATGACTCGATCATTGTTTTTGACAAGGTTTTTGTGCCTTGGGAAAACGTGTTTGCCTACGGCGATATTGACAAAGTTAACAACTTTTTTCCACGCTCGGGATTCTTGCCGCGATTTATGTTCCACGGCTGCACTCGTCTGGCCGTGAAGCTAGATTTTATCGCCGGGCTGCTGCTGAAAGCCGTGGACGCGACCGGCGCAAAGGATTTCCGCGGAGTGCAAGCCCAAGTCGGCGAGGTACTCGCCTGGCGCAACCTCTTCTGGGGTTTGACTGATGCAATGGCTCGGACCACGGTGCCTTGGACACCCGGCTATGTGCTGCCCAACCTGGACTACGGCTTGGCGTATCGCGTTATGTCGAGCATGGCGTGTCCAAGACTGAAGGAGATCATAGAAAACGTTCTGGCTAGCGCTCTCATTTATCTTCCGTCGCACGCCAAAGACTTCCAAGTACCCGAAATCCGAAAATATCTGGACCAATTTGTCCGTGGGTCCAATGGGTATTCGGCTGTTGACCGCGTCAAATTGATGAAGCTCATGTGGGACGCGATGGGAACGGAATTCGGCGGCCGGCACGAGTTGTACGAGCGCAACTATTTCGGAAATCACGAAAGCATCCGGTTCGAAACGCTGATGGTGGCTGATTTGACTGGCCAATCCGCAAAATACAAGGGTTTTGCCGAGCAGTGCATGGCGGAATATGATCTGGACGGCTGGACCGTGCCCGATCTCGTCAACCCGGACGACATCAACCTGATAATGAAAAAGGCGGATCAAAACCAGTAAGCAAGTGCAGTCGCAGTGACTTAGGTCTGACTCTACCCGTTCTTCACCTGAACTCCATGTTGACGTCCGAAATGCGAGTGCATTAGAATCCCCGCACTTTCGGTGGACGCAGGGCCATGGCCGAAGTCACGAATGAAATATTCACGGCTCGGGAAACGCATGGGCGTGCACTCAAGGCCAACAATCGTTTGATTGCTCACAGCCCCGAGGTTGGTTGGCGCTCCCTATACGCAGCGATCATCGAGGAAGCACCTTTTGAAGCTCTCGAAACACCAGTCCCTCATCCCTTCCTGATCTATCATTTGTATCATCCGACGGAGGTGACCCGGAAGGTCGCCGGATCCCATGTAGAGCGTGCGCTGATCGGCCCTCGGCGGATATGCCTGACTCCAGGAGGAACAACCGTCCGGTGGCAGCACTGCGGTCACCCTGAAATCCTTCAGGTCTACCTGCGCCAATCTATGTACGCAGCTGCGGTGGCTGAAATGTATAGCTGCGACGCATCCGCTGCGGAGGTTGTGCCGCGCTTTGCGATTTTGGACCCGCTGCTCGAACAGCTTGCACTCACGATTGCAGCGGCATTGCGGGACAACAGCGTGAAGGATGGCCTCTACGTTGACACGCTGGCGCAGATGATTGCAGTGCATCTGGCACGCAATCACTGTTCGCGCTCGCGATCGATGCTAAAGCCGGTCGCGAATGTGGTGTCGACCTCGAAAATTCGCCGTCTGATCGATTTCATCGAGGAGAATTTGGACCGGGATCTCAGCCTGGAGGCATTGGCGGCTGAGGTGAACATAAGTCCTCTCTATCTACCTCGCGCTTTCAAGACTGCTATCGGACAATCGACCCATCAGTATGTGCTTCAGCGCCGAATAGAAAGAGCCAAGAAACTGCTTGGAAGCAGCGATATGCCAATCGCGGAAATCGCTCTCTCTTCCGGCTTCTCATCTCAGAGCCATCTCTCCAATTGGTTTCAGCGCTTTGTCGGCGTATCGCCGGCTGCCTACAGGCGACACGGTCTCTCTTGAGTCGCTTCCTCGAATCATGCGGGTCTAGCGTATGGTGGACGATTCGACTCGCCAGCTTGCTCGCGCGGAGCCTTTGATTGCTGACCCACCTAAACAGAATAGTGACTAATAGACTTGGATAGCCGCGTATACCGCAAGGCGGACTTCTCGAGGCTTTGCTGAGCTTATCTGAACCGCCCATGTTGCCTGAAAGTCACGATTCTATCCACCAAGGCGGATTTTCTGAAAGCGGACAAAGTTCAGGTGCGGCATCATTCGCTCTGCTCACAGACGCATGTCGGGGAATTCGAGCCGTCCGGTGGCTTTCTATTGGAATGCGGTGTGCCTCGCTGAATGCTGCTGAACTGCGCTTTCCAGATCGAAAGGTGAACAGTATGCACAGACGAAGGCTTGCCATAATCACGGGTCTGTTCCTGGCATCGCTGTTCCTATTGCCTCACCTCGTTCGCCCTGTTTCCGCACAAGAAGACCCCACAGGCGAATGGGACAATCGTTTTCACGAAGACGAGCCGGAACGGATACCCGGCCCTGAGATCGGTGACTATCTGGGGCTTCCAATCAATGATGACGCCCGCCTTCGAGGCGACACCTGGGAAGCCACACTGCTTGAGTTGCCGGAAAACCAATGCAGGCCGCACCCGTCCGACTACGCATGGCGTGGGCCTGCAATGCTTAGAATCTGGCAGGAAGTCGACAGGAATACACAGGATGTGATTGCGTACCACACGCACATTTCATGGCAGGCTCCGGAACAAACTATTTGGATGGACGGACGTCCGCACCCGCCGGACTATGCTGCTCACACCTGGCAGGGTTTCTCCACCGGCAAATGGGAAGGAGATATTTTAGCGATCGCAACCGATCACCTAAAGGAAGGCTGGATTCGTAGAAATGGAATCCCGCGCAGCGATAAAGCTACCGTAAGCACGCACCTTTTGCGACATGGTGATTATCTTACGGTCGCCGTGGTGATCTACGATCCGGTGTATTTGACCGAGCCATTCATTCGAACCACCGATTTTGTGTATGCGCCTCAACAGCATATGGCTCCCTACCCATGCGAAGAGGTAGATGAAATAGACCGCCCGCAGGGCGTTGTCCCGAACCACCTTCCTGGCACGAATACGTTCCTGACAGAATTCCCTGCCGCCTACGGCATCCCGGCAGAGGCTGCGAGAGGCGGCGCGGAGACGATGTATCCCGAATATATCGCGAAAATGAAAGATATGAAGAGGCTGCCCCGTCCCACCAAACACACGGACAGATAGATGCGGCCGCGACGGAGGCTTGACGATACCGATGCCTATGGAAATACAGTCGGGAGCTTCTGAATGACAAAAGGAGCATCACGTCGAACGCCGCTGGTAACGATTCTCTTGGTGTTTGCAACGGTGATTATCAGCGCGCGATATTCGCCCGCACGGCAAGAGAATGGAACGGCGCAGAACTCGCCATCGCAAAACTCTGCCGGTCAGTCGAATCCGACGGCAGCTAGCTCCGAAGTACACGTGTGGCCAGTGCAAGGCAAGGTCTACATGTTGGTTGGCGCGGGCGGCAATATCACGATGCAAGTTGGCGACGACGGGATTTTGCTGGTCGACGCCGGCCTAAAACAAGATAGCGACGCAGTGATTAAGGCGATTCGAAGCGTATCTAATAAACCGCTGCGCTACATCATCAACACCCACGTCCATGCAGACCACACGGGCGGGAACGAGGCGCTCGCCAAGATGGGCAGCACGATCGCTGGCGGAAACGTTGTGGGCGACATTGGTGCCAGCGCCTCCGAAGGGGCGACCATTGTCGCCTTTCAGAGTGTGTTGGATCGAATGAGTGAATCAAACGGCAAGGATACCGCTCCGGAGGGGGCTTGGCCTACGGATACATACACGACTGCCGAAAAAAATCTGTTCTTCAATGGTGAGTCGATAAAAATAATTCATGAGCCAGCCGCACATACCGATGGCGACAGCATCGTTTATTTCCGTCATTCTGACGTGGTAAGCACGGGCGATATTTTTACCACCACACGCTACCCGATTATCGACCTGCAGCGCGGCGGAAGTATTCAGGGGGTCATATCGGCGCTGAACCAGCTTCTCTACCAAATAACGATCCCGGGCCCCAAGCAAGAGGGCGGCACGATGATCGTTCCGGGGCATGGCAGGCTTTGCGACCAGGCCGATCTTGTTGTGTACCAGGAAATGGTAACCATCATTCGAGATCGAATTCAGGACATGGTCAACAAGGGTATGTCGCTCGATCAGGTTAA
>JASHRI010000509.1 GCA_030037435.1 Candidatus Acidiferrales bacterium
ACCTCGAGCGCCGTGCTTCCATGCGTGAAACGCGCGCGCTGGCCGCGATCGCGGAATCGAAATACGGCCCAGGCCAAGCCGAGCTGCGCCAGCACGAACACAATACCCGTCGCCCACAGCGTCAGGTTGTATTGGTGATCCACCTCGGCCCCGATGGCAGTGATGGGCGGAGGCGCGGCAAACAGGTGGGCGGCAAACGCATAAACCGTGGCGATCACAAGTAGCAGCAGCACGAGAGCCAGCAGCAGCGGCGCCGCCGCAGAGCCACGCGCACGTCTTGCTGTGCGCGGCGCTTCCGCACGCGGGGCCGCCTCGCCGAAAAGCCCTCGTAGCAATCGCATCGTAGCCGAAAAAAAATCATGATACAGAACCGCTGCGCCATTTGAAAGCGCGCAGCGGACATCAGCGGCCGACTACTCTGGATCGTGCTTTGGCTTTGCTCGAAGCAGCAGCACCACCAGCAACATGTAAACTGCAAGGCAGATGATTGCCAGCCACCAGGGATGAAAGAAAATGGGAAAGAAGGTACCCAAAAGGATGAATGCGACCCAGCGCCACGGTTCACGTGGACTAAAGTCAAGTTTCGGGAATCTCACTTCGCTTTACCTTGGCTGACCTTGTTACATCTTTGGCTTTCCGCAGGTCAAGCACATCGCTCGCGCTAGTAGAGCATCGTTCATTCGTTCATCGCGATCGAGCACGACCAGACAGATTCGAAATTGCCGCGAGGGAAAAGAATGGTGCGGGAGAGAGGATTTGAACCTCCACGGTATTGCTACCGCCAGCCCCTCAAGCTGGTGCGTCTGCCAGTTCCGCCACTCCCGCATCGGGAGGGAACCAAAGAAAAAAATTCTAAAGCCGCTATTTATGCGCAGGCGGCTGCTGGCTCGGAGCTGGAGCCGGAGCGGGCGCTGGCGTTGGCTGCGCAGGAGCCTTGGCCGGCGGAGGCGGTGTGACATTCTTCTTCGCCGGCGCCGACGGTGTAGGCTGCGTCTGCTCGAGGATCGACCCAGTGCTGATCTCCGCGGGAGCGCGCTTCACGGAAAGCGTCAGCGAGGTCATCATGAACACGATCGCGCACCACGTGGTAGCGCGCGAAAGAAACGTCGTCGCCCCGCGCGGACCAAACGCCGTCTGGCTTCCGGCCCCGCCGAATGCGCCGGCCAAATCCGCTGCCGTGCCGCTCTGCAGCATGATCACCACCACCAACACCAGGGACACGAGTATGTGCAGCGTCACCAACAGCGTCGTCACTCGCCAACCCAACCACACCAGCGCGACTGCCGCCAGTATCGACACGCCCCATTTGCCCCACTTTGGCATTTCCCGCTCCCTGCCTTGCGCCGCGAACGACAGCCCCGCGCTCTCGCCGCCGCGCTAAAAATTTACGATGGCCGCGAACGATTTCGCGTCCAGGCTCGCTCCGCCCACGAGCGCGCCGTCGATATCGGCTTGGGCCATCAAACCCTTGATGTTGTCCGGCCGCACGCTGCCCCCATAGAGAATTCTCAGTGCGGAGGCCTGCTCGAGCGTGAAGAGCGCCGCGGCAAGCTTCCGAATATGCCCATGCGCCTCAGCGGCAATTTCGGGAGTCGCGGTTCGTCCGGTGCCTATTGCCCAGACTGGCTCGTAAGCTAGCAGAATACGCGAGAACTCCGCAGCGGTCAACGCGCCAAGTCCGCCCTCGAATTGGCGTTTCAATATCTCGTTCGTTCGGTCCGCCTCGCGCTCGGCGAGCGTTTCGCCCACGCAAACGATTGGCGTCAGCCCCGATTCGAGCGCCGCCTTCGTCTTGCGCGCCACCGTCTCATCGGTTTCGCCGAAGTACTGGCGCCGCTCGGAGTGGCCGATTATCACGTAGCGGCATCCAGCATCGATCAGCATCCGCGCCGAAATCGCACCTGTAAAAGCTCCTTCGCGCTCCCAGTGCATATCCTGGCCACCGATGCCGATCGCGCTGCCGCGCGCCGCCTCTGCCGCCGCTGCCAACGCCGTGAACGGCGGCGCGACCACGATGTCGCAGTGCTTCGATTCCGCCACCAGCGGGCGAAATGCCTCGAAGAAAGCGCGCGCCTCCAGCCGTGTCTTGAACATCTTCCAGTTTCCGGCGATCACCGGACGCCGCGCTCGATTTTCCATTATTTGTTTGTCAGGGCTTCGACGCCCGGCAGCTTTTCGCCCGCCAGAAATTCCAGCGAAGCGCCGCCGCCAGTGGAAATGTGCGAAATCTGTTTCGCCACGCCCGCCTGTTCCACGGCAGCCACCGAATCTCCGCCGCCGATGATGGAAGTCGCGCCCGCAGAAGTCGCCGCCGCGACAGCCTTCGCGATTCCCAGCGTGCCCTGCGCGAAAGCAGGCTTTTCAAACATGCCAAGCGGGCCGTTCCACACAATCGTTCGCGCCTTGGATATTTCCTGGCCGAATTGTGCGACGGTTTTCGGCCCCACGTCGAGTCCCATCCAGCCTTCGGGCGTGGCAGCAATATCGACCGTTTTCGTCGCCGTCGAATCGGGCGATTCCGCGATCACATGGTCCACCGGCAGCAGCAGCCGGAATTTGCGTTTTTTCGCTTCTTCCAGCAGCCCGCGCGCCAGGTCGAGCTTGTCGTTTTCCACCAGCGACTTCCCCACCGGTTGCCCTTGCGATTTCAGAAACGTGTACGCCATCGCGCCGCCGATCAGCATCGCGTCGGCCAGCTTCATCAGGTTTTGCACCACTTCGATTTTGTCCGAAACCTTCGCGCCGCCCAGCACGGCCACAAACGGCCGCTCCGGATTCGAGATCGCCTTTCCTAGATACGAAAGCTCTTTTTCCATCAGCAGGCCTGCGGCGCCCTGGCGGACAAATTTCGTGATGCCGACCACCGAAGCATGCGCGCGATGCGCGGAGCCGAACGCGTCGCAAACGAAAAGCCCGTCGCAAAGAGCGGCGAGCTGCTTCGAAAATTCCGGATCGTTCTTTTCTTCCTCAGGATGAAAACGGACATTTTCGAGCAGCAGCACGTCTCCGTTTTTCAGCGATTTGCTCTTTCCTTCCGCATCCGCGCCAACGCAATCTTTCGCGAATTCGACCGGCTTGCCAAGCAAATCCCCCAGCAGCGTCCCGACGGGCGCGAGGCTGTATTTCGGATCGGCCTTGCCCTTAGGCCGTCCGAGATGCGAGGCGAGCACCAGCCGCGCGCCGCGCTCGATCGCCAGCCGCAGCGTTGGCAGAGTCTCCCGGATGCGCGTGTCGTCGCTCACCTTGCCGCCTTCGAGGGGAACGTTGAAGTCAAC
>JASHRI010000510.1 GCA_030037435.1 Candidatus Acidiferrales bacterium
ATGTAATCCAGGCCGGCGGCAATGCCTGCATTGAAAAAAGCAGGCTCGGACTCGACTTACTGACCAGCATCAACAGCTTTCAGCCGCCGAAGCCCTTCTGACTCGAACGCATGTTCCGCCGAATCCGAACAGCGCCGAGGTGCGCGCCTTCAGAAGTCGATCGGGATTGGCAGCCCCGGCGTTTCCTTGTGGCTCAGGGCCGAGAGTACGTCGGTTTTGGTGAGGATGCCTTCCAATTGTCCGTTCTGTGACGACATCACTGCCAGCATGTGCTGCGGGTGTTGTCCCATCAGCAGGCGCAGCGCTTCCATCAGATCGGACTCTGGACGCACCCGCGTCATCTCGCGATCGGTCAGGTCTCGAACCTTCGTTTCCTCCCACTTGTCCGCAGGCGCCTTGGCCAGCTTGCTCACAGCAATCATTCCGATCAATTGCTGTCCGTCGTAAACTGGATAGGCCGTGTGCGTGTCGTGCGAGCCGACGCTCTCCGAAAATTCCCGCAGATTCGACTCCGCATCCACCGACACTACTTGCTTCTGCATCACATCTCCCACCGTCAGCCCGTGTAGCTCCGAAATCTTCACTCCCTCATGCAGCTTTTGATCGCCCGACACGGAAGCTTCGCCTGAAACCGTGTACGCCACTGCCGCTCCAATCAGCGCGGGAATAATATAGGAATGTCCTCCCGTAGCTTCGGCCACGAACACCACAGCCGTCAGCGGAGTCTTGTATCCGCCCGCAATAAACGCCGCCATGCCCACCGCCGCGTACAAGTCCACGGTGGGGCTATGAACGATCGACTGCGCGAATGCGGTCCCAAATGACCCTCCCGTCAAGAACAGCGGCACGAACATCGCGCTTACGCCGCCCACGCCCAGGGAAAAGAGCGTCGCTAGCAACTTCAACACTCCGAATATCACCAGTTCCAGCGAACCATGCGCGGTCTGCAGAATATCCCCAACCGCCTCGTAGTTCGGTCCGATCGGGATCAGATTGCCATGGAACATCGAAACGAAAAGCAATCCGCACAGCCCGGTCAGCAATCCGCCGGCGGCCATCTTCAGCCAGTGTGGAATCACCAACTTGACCATGAACGTTCGAAAGCGGCGGAACGAAATATCGAACACCATCGCAACCAGGCCGCAAATCACTCCTAGAATCGCGGACCATAGGAGGTCTTTGCCGGCATACGTCGTGCCCGCAAGAAAATCGAAGAGCGGCCGCGCACCAAGAAATGCGGACATCGTTGCGAAGGAAACCACTGAGGCAATCAGCGAGGGCAGAAGCGCCTCATGAGCCAGGTCGTCTTTGTAGGGCATCTCCAGCGCGAAAATAATTCCGGTCAGCGGTGCCTTAAACACGGCGGACATTCCCGCCGCCGCCCCGCTGATCAGCATGATCCGCCGGTCGCTTGCATCCAGGCGAAAACGCTTCAACTTTTTCAATCTCGCCCACAGCCACGAGCCGATCGCGCCTCCGCCGTAAATACTCGGGCCTTCCAGCGCCGCGCTGCCGCCCGCGCCGACCGTGGCGATTGCCGCCAGCAACTTCGGCACAAACGGCCGCATGCGGATGTCACCCTGATGCTCGTGGTACGATCGAATAATCTCTTCGGTCGAGTGCTCGTCGGGATCTGGCGTCAGGTACTGCATGATCAGCCCCGCAACGATGAATCCAACTGCGAGCCCGGGCGCGATCACCCAAGGATGGGCCAGGTAATAGCGCAGAATTCTCGGCCACGTCCATTCCAGAATCACTTCCGCGATCAGCGTGATCAGCAAGCCCACAATCACGCCCATAATCGGCGCGATCAAAAGCCATTTGTGCAGGTCTCGAGAATAAGTGGCGCGCAAGTCCTGATGCACCAGCGCTGTGTATTTTCGAAAGCGCGGCGGATTCCACATTTTCGTCTAGCGTTCCATCCCTCGAATCTGTTGGAAGTACTCTCGTTTGGCGGGCCCGGTCACCGTGCCATATCCGCCGGTCGTGTCTTGCTGTAAATCGGAACTCGCCGGCCGGACTGCAACCTGTCAAGCTCCCCGCGGTGCAACGCCGCCAACTTGCTCAGGATGCGTCTCCCCCGCGCCGTCAGTTCCACTCGCACGAAGCGGTGGTCGCGAGCCACTGCTTCCCTGCTCACCAGACCTCGCCGACTGGCTCGATCCACGAGCTCGACCACCGCATTGTGCCGCTCTTGCAAAAATTCGGCCAACTCTGTGATCGTGGCCCATCCGCGGCCCGTGAATCCAGCCACGCCGAGCAACAGTTGGTGTTGTTGGGGCGTCACCCCTGCGTCGCGCGCTGCCTGCTCGCTGAATCGGAGGAACCGGCGAATCTGATAGCGGAATTCGGCAAGCGTCACGATCACTCTCGATCGGTCTTGTCGCCGTAAGCCGCTCGTTGCACGCCCCTTCATCTCTTCCGGGATTATATCGTAATCCGATGTGTTGACTTCGCAAGATTCCACACACTGTGTTACTTCAACCAACTACAGTCATGCAATTGGGATAATCGCGCTGCGGCTATACGGCCTTGCCGACCCGCCTGCCCGCTTCGCGCATGGCGTCGTAGATTTGATCGAAACTTTCAATCGCAAAAAGCCGTGTATGAATGCGATCCACGCGCACCGGCGTCTCGAGCACTTCGTCGAGGTCGAAGTCCCGCACCTCGCAGCCACCTTGGATTACGTTGGTGCATTCACCCTGCGAGCTGATTACGCCGCTGCCGTAAATTTTCACTTTACCGTCTTGCCGGATTAGGCCGAACTCGACCGTGTACCAGAACAGACGCCCTATTCGCTCGAGTGCCGTAGCGTCGTCGATTGCCGCGCACACTTCTCCATAGTGCTGCAGAAAATCCGCGAACACTTTATGCGCATGCATTGGGACATGCCCAAATACGTCGTGGAAAATATCCGGCTCGGGCGTGTAATCCAGCGAATCGCGGCTCCGCAAGCGAGTGGTTACGGGAAAGCACCGCGCTGCCAGCATTTCGAAGAATGCTGCGCCCGGCAAAAAACCGCTCACTGGCGTGGTACTCCAGCCCGTGCGTGGACGAAGCCGATCCGAAATGTTTTTCAGGTTCGGCAGCCGGTCGGCGGCCAAGCCGATTATTTGATATCCATCGAGATATTCGCGGCAGGCGTGCGTTTCGATCTGAGGCTTTCGACGGCGAACTAACTCCGCCCATTCCGCGTGGTCGTCTACCGTGTAGTCCTGGTAGCGCTGCTCGATCAGATAAGGTGCCGCGGCAACGAGGGTGTCGTTTGGCATGGATCGTCTCGCCACGCTATAAGTTCAAATCCTCATATCGTTCCGCCGCACTGGCACGCGCGCCCGTCAATTCAGCTCTCGTGCGCGAATTTGTCCAGCGGCCTGGTATCGCCATCCCGCATGCGGGACACGCGCCGTCGCGAAGCGAATTTTTCTGGACGTCGTGCCACGAGCGGCGAATCAAAATCGTTCCACACGAAGGACACGATGTATTCGCGCCGTCGCTATAAATGTTGCCTTCGTAGACGTAGTGCAGCCCCACCTCGATCGCGGTCGCCCGGGCCGCATGAAGCGTGCCGGCAGGCGTGCGCGGCTTGTCTTGCAACTTGAAATCGGGATGGAATGCCGTGAAATGCAGCGGGACGTCCGGCCCCAAATGCTCGATCACCCATTCGGCCAGAGCGCGCGTCTCAGCTGGCGCGTCGTTGAGCGTAGGAATGATCAGGTTCGTAATCTCGAACCACACGCTCGTCTCGTTTTTCAGCCACTCAAGCGTTTCGAGCACCGGCTGCAAGTGCGTCAGCGTGATCCGCCCGTAAAAACTCTCCGTGAAAGCCTTCAAATCGATGTTGGCCGCATCGATGTGATCGTAGATGTCATGAAACGCCTGGCGGGTAATGTAGCCGTTCGACACCATCACAGTCTTTAGGCCTGCCTCGCGCGCGGCGTGGCAGATGTCGATCACGTATTCGCCCCAGATCGTGGGTTCATTGTAGGTGAATGCGATCGACGGGCATCCGTGCCGAATCGCCAGCGATACCACATCCTCGGGCGGAACATTCGACGATCGAACCTGGTCCGCTCGCGATTTTGAAATGTCCCAGTTCTGGCAGAAAAAGCAGCCCATGTTGCAGCCCGCGGTGCCCATCGAAAACACTCGGGTGCCGGGCAGAAAATGGTTGAGCGGTTTTTTCTCGATCGGGTCGATCTGCATCGCCGCCGGGTGCGCATAGCCCAGGCTGTAGAGTTTGCCGCTTTCATTGGCGCGGATGAAGCAGAAGCCGGCCTGCCCCTGTCCGATGTGGCAGTGACGCGGGCACAGGTAACAGTGCACCTTGCCGCCCGCTTCCGGCTCCCACCAGCGAGCCTCGTGAAGCGCGGCCGTTTTTTGAACGATTTGCAGCTCGCGCATGGCGTTTCCTAACGTCAATTATACGCTTCCGAGCCACGCCGCGAACGTT
>JASHRI010000511.1 GCA_030037435.1 Candidatus Acidiferrales bacterium
CGGATGAAAAATCGCGGCTAGCAATTGCATCAGCAGCGAATTTCCGAACACGATTTGGCTATGTAGCGCGGCGCCGGGAACGATCTTGGACGTCGCGATCGACCATGCCATGGCCGGCAGCGCGATCACGAAACCGGCGATCGGCCCGGCGATGCCGACGTCGAACAGCGCCTTTCGCGTCGGAATCGGCGAACGAATCGAGATCACCGCCCCGAATGTTCCAAACAAGGTGGGCGCGGGAATGAAATATGGATAGCTCACATCGATTCCGTAATGCTTGCCGGCGAAGAAATGTCCAAGCTCGTGGGTGAGAAGAATTAAGAGCAGCGTGAATGAAAACGGAATTCCGAGAGCAAGGAGCGATGGATGGTGGTACACCACTGCGAGCATCGAGAACACTCCGAAGTTGACGGAAAACGGTTCCCGATTCTGCGCGTACGAAACTGCGAACTCGATGCCCACGATGAGCGTCGAGATCACGGTGAGGCAAAACAGAACCACGTTGATCCAGATTCGCTGCGGGCGCCGCCTGAATATAGGCCGTACCGGTGTCTCGTCGAGCATGCGAAACTGCGCGTCGAGAATCTGGACCGGAATACGGCCGTCGCCGTTACCTTCACTCATTGCTGTACTCTTGCCTCGAATGAAATAGCGGATGGTCGAGGGGTGGACACACGGCGAAACCTCGAAACCGTCGCGTCAGCATTCACAAGGTTTACCGGCCCGACGGACACACCATGCGGACGAAAACCGTTTGGCGAGACGGTTAGTGCTTGGCGGAGGCGGCCGGCAGCGTCTGCAACTCCTTGCCTGGCTTGAACCGAACCGCTTTTCCCGGCGGGATGTTGACTTGCTGCCCGGTGCGCGGATTGCGGCCGATGCCCGTCTTGCGCGGCTTGACGTTGAAGACGCCGAAACGCCGAAGTTCGATCCGGCGCCCGCCGCCGAGAGCCGTTTTCATGGCTTCGAAGACGGTTTCGACGGCCTGCTCGGCCTTGGTTCGTGTGACGTTGGTCTTCTGGACGATGGCGTTGACGATGTCGAGCTTTATCACGCGTGCCTCCCGCAGAGCGGAAACCTATGCTAGACAGGGGGTTGCAGGTTGTCAAGCGCAACACCCTGTAATAAACTGCGCAACTCTTGTTCACACCAAGTGACATCAGTGGCGAAAGTCTCGGACCGATTGATCGCGGCAGCGGTGATTCCAAGGCACAAGCCGCCGCAACTTGGCTGCAACTCCGGAGGAAATGATGGCAGTTAAGTCTGACAAATGGATTCGCAAGATGGCGCGCGAGCACGGCATGATCGAACCCTTCGAAGATCGCCAGGTCCGCGATGGCGTGATTAGCTACGGCGTTTCTTCGTACGGGTACGATATGCGCGTAGCGGACGAATTTCGAATCTTCACCAATGTAAATTCCACGATCGTCGATCCGAAGCATTTCGACGCGAAGTCCTTCGTGGAGTTCAAAGGCGCGGTGTGCATCGTACCGCCGAATTCTTTCGCGCTGGCGCGCTCGGTCGAGTTTTTCCGTATCCCGCGCAGCGTCCTGACGATCTGCGTCGGCAAATCGACCTACGCGCGCTGCGGCATCATCGTGAATGTGACGCCATTCGAGCCGGAATGGGAAGGCTTTGTGACGCTTGAAATTAGCAATACAACTCCGCTGCCCGCCAGGATTTACGCGAACGAAGGCCTGTGCCAAGTCGTCTTTTTTGAATCCGATGAGGTCTGCGAAGTCTCTTATCGCGACAAAAAAGGGAAATATCAGTCGCAGCAAGGGATCGTGCTGCCGAAGATCTAGCGGCGAAAAGGAGTTTCGGGTAGAACGAATGTCGATCCTTTGTTTTCTATAACTTACGAGAAGTTCTAATCGAAATGGAGTTTCGGTTAGACACGCGTCGCGGGCGAGAGCTTTTAGTGTTGCTCGAGTTCTGCCCGGCGCCGTCATCTTAAGGTCTCCTCGCTTTGATTCGTTGCAGGCATTCCCAACCGCGCGAGGCCTAGGTTTAGGCTGCTACGTCCGGGAAGAGTTTGCAAGCGGGGTTCTCGCGAAAAATGAGGGTTATAGGACTGTCGGCGAGGCGACGGGAGGAGTGGTAGAGTAGTTCCGGCGCCGCGGTGCAATCGAAACGAGTGCGGCAAAAGCATATAAACGGCGACAGGAATAAGGATATTCGGGCAATCGGTAAGTCGACGAAATAAAACGAGGATCGAGGACCAACATGGCTAGCGAAACGGCAGCTGCTCCAGTGCGCGTGACGGATGCGGCGTGGCAAGCAATCGAAGGCGGATACGATTTGCAGGTGCACGTGGCACCGGACGTGATCGCGCGGCGGATCGACGACCTGGATCTGGCCAAGGAGTTCAAGCAACACAATTTGAAGGGATTCGTGCTGAAGTCGCATTACGCGCCGACGTACGAGCGGGCCAAGGTGGTGACCAAGGCGTCGCCGGGCATCACTGCTTTTGGCGCGATCACGCTGAATCACAGCGTGGGCGGGCTGAACCCGGTGGCGCTGGAGATTGCGGGACGGTCTGGCAACAAAGTGGTGTGGATGCCGACGGTCGACGCGGCAAACGAGACCGCCGGACGGTCGGACGGTCCCACGGACAAGCTACCCTTCTGGGCCAAGATTCAGCGTGAGCTTTCGGCGACAGGAATCTCGCCGCCGCCGCTCACAGTGCTGGGAGCGGACGGAAAAGTGACCAATGTGACGAAGGGCTGCCTGGAACTGATCGGCAAGCACGACATGGTGCTTGCCACCGGGCATCTGTCGAAAAAAGAGATACGCGAGCTGGTGAAAACCGCCAAAGAAATGGGATTGAAGCGCGTGCTGGTGACGCATGCGGAGTTCCCATCGCAAAACATGACGGCGGACGAGCAACTGGAAGTGGCGAATATGGGCGCGGTGATCGAGCACTGTTTTACGACGATGTACACCAACAAGGCTCCCTGGGATGCTTACTTCGATAGCGTGCGCAAGGTGGGACCGGAGCGGATTATTTTGTCAACGGACTTGGGGCAGACGATCAATCCGCCGGTAGCCGATGGATTTGCGATGTTCGCGCAGAAGATGCTCGATGCGGGATTCAGCGCCGCAGATGTGCGGCGGATGTGCGTGACGAATCCGACGGCGATGATTTCTTAGGCCTCGCAGCAGACAAAACTGCTAGACCGAACGTCCACACCCAGCACAAGGCCTCGCGGATTACCTGA
Source organism: Candidatus Acidiferrales bacterium (assembly GCA_030037435.1). Classification (GTDB taxonomy): domain Bacteria; phylum Acidobacteriota; class Terriglobia; order Acidiferrales; family UBA7541; genus Palsa-295. Next base: position 3,222 of record JASHRI010000511.1, read on the forward strand.
ACACTGCTGTGGTGCGAAGCGCCTCGTCGCGATGGGCGGAGTAGTCCACCGCAGCACAGAGATTGCGCTAGAAGCGGAATAAGTTTTCGGCGTTGGTGCGGGCGATTTTCAAGCGGTCGGAGTCGCTGATGGCAGCGCCGTCAAACCAGTCTTTCGCTTCGACCACGTCCTCGTACGGATAATCGACGGAGTAAAGGATACGATCAGCACCGACTTCAAGAATTACGTTCGTTAGGGCCTGAGTGCGAAAGTT
>JASHRI010000512.1 GCA_030037435.1 Candidatus Acidiferrales bacterium
CGTCGCGCGATGGTTTTATTCGAAGCCGCGCGATGGCGAAATCTTCTTTCGCGAAGCGGACTGGCCCTACCGTCGCATTCTGCGGGCATGTGCCAGGCTGCTGGCGCCTCCCGCAGTCCCCGCGAACGATTCGCAATCGCCACCGAACGCGCCAGAAACTTCCCCCTGATCTGCACTCGCGCCACGCACCGAACATCGTACAATTGAAAGATGGCGGAGACCGAAGGAGCCAAAACCCCCGACGCCCCCGCGAGCAAGGAACTTTCGCGCCTTCGGGCCACCGTACGTTCACTCAAGCATCGTAATTTTCAGCTCTTCTTCAGCGGACAGCTGATTTCCCTGATTGGCACCTGGATGGATACGGCTGCGGAGGCCTTGCTGGTCTACCGGCTCACCGGATCGTCGCTGCTGCTCGGTACGGTGGCGTTCGCCGGCCAAATTCCAATCTCGCTGTTTGCCACTGCCGGGGGATTCGTTGCCGATAAGTTCGACCGCCGGAAGATCGTAATCGGCACGCAGACGCTGTCGATGATCCTTGCCGGAATTTTGGCGTTTCTCACACTAACCCACCGCGTGACCGTCATGCAGGTGATCGTGCTCGCCGCGCTGATGGGGATCGTGAACGCCTTCGATATTCCCACGCGCCAGGCTTTTCTGGTGGAAATGGTCGGCCGCGAAGATTTGATGAACGCGATCGCGCTCAACTCTTCGATGTTCCAGGGTGCGCGCATCATCGGTCCGGTGATCGCCGGCATCATCGTGTACAAGATCGGCGAGGGCTGGTGTTTTTTTTCCAACTCGGTCAGTTACATCGCCGTGATCATCGGGCTGCTGCTGATGCGCATCGCACCGAGCCTGGGAGAGGGACGGCATACCGCCCCGCTTGAGCACATCAAGGAAGGATTTCGATTCGCGCGCAACACGGCTCCGATTCGTGCATTGCTCATGCTGATCGCGCTCGTTAGCTTGGTGGCGATGCCCTACTCAGTGCTTATGCCGGTGTTTGCGATGAAGATCTTACACGGCACGGCGCGCACCTATGGCGTGTTGATGGGCGCAACGGGCGCGGGCGCGCTATTTGGCGCGTTGACGCTGGCTTCGAAGCGAGGCGTGAGCGGCCTGGGGCGCATCATCGCGATCGCTTGCGGAGCCTTTGGCGCCGGCCTTATTTTGTTTTCGCTGTCGCATTGGTATTGGCTATCGCTGTGCCTGCTTGTCCCGGTCGGATACTCGATCATGCTGCAGATGGCGTCGTCAAACACGCTGATCCAGGTGATGGTGCCCGACCGGCTGCGCGGCAGGATCATGGCTGTCTATTCCATGATGTTCATGGGCATGGCGCCGCTGGGATCGCTGCTCTACGGCGCCTTGGCCGATAGAATCGGGGCGCCCTGGACGCTTGGGCTTGGCGGAGCGGTCGCGATCGGCGGTGCAATCCTGTTCGCCCGAAACTTGCCGAAGATCCGCGTGGAGGCCCGGCGGCTGATCATCGCGCAGGGCATGGTCGGCGGCGAACCGGCGCAAGAGATGACCACCCCGATCGTGGATTGAGTGCCGGCGGTCGAAGTCCGTCATCGCTCGTCTTTGATCGTGCGCGCGATTTGAAATTGTCATCTAAGCGAGGTGGTGATGTCGCCTAGCCCGATTGTCAATGAGAAACGCGTCCCCGGTTGCGCAACGCCACAAGGGACACTGCGCTACGCCGCTCGATTTCAAGGTCGCGCGGCCGCCGGATATTTCCGCGAGACGCCCAGCGGGCTCGTCCTGTCGTCGATCGGCATCGGTACGTATCTGGGCGAGCCTGACGAAGAAACCGACAGAGGTTACACCGCCGCTGTAACCGTCGCCGTGGAAGGTGGCATCAACGTAATCGATTCGGCGATCAACTATCGCTTTCAGCGCAGCGAACGCTCGATTGGAACGGCACTCGCTCAACTGATTGCCAAGGGCTACGCGCGCGACGAAATCGTACTCTGCACCAAAGCCGGCTTCCTCACCACCGACGGCGAAATGCCCCGCGAGCCCGAGGAATATTTTTCGCGCGAATTTCTAAAGCCCGGTATTTTTCGCGCAGAGGACATTGCCGCCGGCTGCCACTGCATGGCGCCGCGTTATCTTGCCGATCAGCTCGAACGCAGCCTGCGAAATCTCGGCGTCAGTTGCATCGACGTCTTCTACCTCCACAATCCTGAAACGCAGCTGGCAGAAGTCTCGCGCGATGAATTCCGTGGCCGAATGCGCGAGGCTTTTGCGTTCTTCGAATCGGCGGTTTCTGCCGGTAAGATCGGCGCTTATGGGCTCGCGACCTGGAATGCGTTCCGTGAAGAGCCAAAATCGGCGGGCTTCTTATCGCTCGCAGAAGTGGACGCCATCGCGCGTGAAGCGGGCGGCCAGGATCATCACATGCGTTTTGTGCAGTTGCCGCTCAACCTGGCGATGCCCGAGGCGCTGCTGCGAGCCAATCAAGTGGTGGAGGGCAAGACGATGGCGATGGTGCAGGCGGCGCGAGCCTTGGGCGTCACGCTGATGTCGAGCGCATCGCTGCTGCAAGGGCAGCTCGCTCGGAACTTGCCGCCATACATTGGCGCCGCGGTAGGAGGAAAGAACGACGCCGAGCGCGCGTTGCAGTTCGCTCGATCGGTGCCTGGCGTCACCACCGCCTTGGTCGGCATGAGCCAACCCGCCCACGCGCGCGCGAATCTCGAGGTGATGACCCTACAACCCGCTCCACGCGATCAGTTCATCAAGCTGTTCGAACCCCGGCCATAGATTAATGAAAGAATAGTGTTCTCGGCGATATCGGAAAAAAAATCGGAAAGCCCCACGCTCGAACACCGAGCGTTGGCCACCCTGAAAATCTAAGACCGAGTGCGGGCCACCCGCCACTCTGACATCAAAGCGGTGCTGAAAAGCATTGCAGCGCGGTTGTGTCGCTTGACAACGCCTTCGTTCTCATCGAGGGGCAACCGTAAAATCGATGGCCGAAGCGTGGGCCACCCGCCCAGCCATCTTTCCTATGGGAACGGGATCGCGAATCAGTGCAGCTATGAGTGTGGGCCGCCCGCCTCGTCGCGCTTCATGAAATGCTCAAGATAAGCCATCAGAATGAAATACTCCGCGATCGTCGCGATCGCGAAGTCGCCGAGCGTCACCCTCTGCATGAGCGTGAGCAAGAGCCACGCCACGAGGAAGTGTCCGGCGCCGAAAATGGCGATTAGTCGCCACAATCTGGTTCGATCGGTGAAGCCGCGGTAGGTACGGACGGCGAAGTAAAGGAGCAATCCTGTCATTATGAACAGACCGAGCCATTTAGCGGGGAATCCTGGCGGTTGCTTATGTTCGACCTGATAGTTGCCGTACAGGACGATCAGGGCAATCAGAGAAAACCCAATGGCACAGTACAGCAGGTAATCGTGCAGTCTACCGCGCCGGGTTCTGTGTGACGCTGTGTGCTTTGCCTCGCTCATAAAATCAGTGGGCGGGTGGCCCATCCTTTTCCCGGCAACCGCGCATGGAGACATGATACCATGTCCGGCACGTAACTTTTGAGGATGTGCTGTGGGTGCCCAACGCTCGCTGTGTGAGCGTGGGGCTTTCCATCATCCCCCGGGTAGCGCCGACTGTAAGGTCCGCTCAGAGGTCAGAGCGAATGGCGCTCCTCCAGCCATTTCTCGATTGCCGCGGCGACCTTGGGCAGCGCTCCAGAGAAAAAATGGTCGGCGCCCTCGAAGATCACCAGGCGCTTCGGCTCAGGCATGGCGGCGAAGAGCTGCTCCACCTTCTCGCGTGAGCCGAACTGATCGCTGCCGCCTTGCAGAATCAGCTTCGGCTTTGTGCATGCGCCCAGGAAGCCCATATCCACGTTGTCAACCGGAAGCCCCAGACCGATTAGCTCCTGAACCCGCTCATCGGCACAGCCAACGCGCAAGCCGACTGACGAGCCGAAGCTGAAACCCGCGAGTAAGATCGGCCGCCCGGGGAATTCCGCCGCCAGATAGTCGAGAGCCGCGCGAACGTCGTCTCGCTCACCCCGGCCATTGTCATGCACTCCTTCGCTCAATCCGGCTCCGCGAAAGTTGAATCGCATCACCGGAATACCGAACCCATGCAGGGCTTTCGCCGCTTGAAAAACTACTTTGTTGTGCATCGTGCCGCCAAAAAGCGGATGCGGATGGCATACCAAGGCCGCTAAATTCGCGCGATTCTCGCCCGAGGTCCAGAGCAGCCCTTCCAGCCGCCCAGCCGGCCCGTCGATAAAGATGCATCGGTGAAAGACGTCACTCACAGGTGTTGGCAATGCACGACCATGTTCGGTGCTGCGGTGGCGAGCTGCTGACGGAAATCCATGGCAATCGCTCGGTAGTCCCTAGGAAGCCGCCCGGTTTCTGCCATTCGACGGCCACAGATGCAAAGAGCGCCCTTGGACCGCCTTTCGGGGTTATCGCGGAGGCGCGCGCCGGTACACCATCCAAAGCCTCTACGCGGACAACCCTTCCGGGAATTTCTCCAATCGTCGACCATTCCCCGCCCGATAATTTAGCTATAACTTCTTCGCCGGTTTCGTAGATGTGAGAAGTCCCGAAGCGCGCACCGTCCCGCGAGACATCCTCCGTCATCAACTCCTCCGGCCAGCGAGTCCCCGCGGCGCGCACGAAAATCGGCAGCGAGCAGGAAACTCGCGGCGCTCCGCGTCGTTCGCGGCCGCCGGGAGGCGGCGAGTTTCGCCGCAGTTCCAACTGCAGGCCTACTCGGAAGTCGCCGCTCGGTTCGCGTTCCACGCGCATGATCCGCGCGGGAATCTCCGGCTGCGCCCCGGCGCTTGCATCCCGATCGAATGGGCACGCCACCCAGACGCGCGCCCCGACCTGGCAATATTCGTCGCGTCGCAACAATAGTCCTTCACGCGACACGTCAATCGTTTCCGTCGACTCCAGGCGCATTCCCAGCGGCCCATGCCACCGCAAACGCGCAGGCAATTGCAGCGGTGCGCGTGGATGTTTTCGCATGTCGGTCAGAACAGTGGCGAGTGCCATACGGCTTATCCTAAGAGCGGGGCTACCAGCGGTCAAAAGAACGTCTTTCGCGTGTTTCCACTCCAATACATTGGATGCGCGAGCATTCGGCTTGGCTCAGAAAGCTACCGCCGGTGGCGCGAAACCCATTGCGCCGCGGGAAAAGCGATGATAGTTTTGGGCCACTCAGGAAAACTGAGGAGGGCTCATGGAAAATGGAGTCGAGCGCCGCGCCGCCCGGCGATTCTCGATGATGCTTCCTGTCAGAGTTCGCCTGCCCTCCGACGACGGCGTTTCCGAAACGCGCGGCGAAACACGCGATGTGAGCTTCCGCGGCCTGTATTTCCTGATCGAGGCCCGTGTCGAGGCCGGTGCCGCGATCGAGTTTGTACTCACGCTCCCGCAGCAGATCACCATGGCGGGCGACGTCCACATTCGTTGCTATGCTCGCGTGCTCCGTGTTGAGCCCCACAATGGCCGCCGAGGTGTGGCCGCTCGCATCGAGCGCTACGAATTTCTGCCCGTCTCCGCCTGAGCCTGCCGATAAAGCCTTGCCGCGATTTTCTCCGCGCGCATCCATCCCGCGGCCCGCGCTAGCCAACAAGTATCATGCGTCTAGAATTTTCTTCCGTTATCCGCCTCGCTGGCGCAACATTTGTTATCGGGATCATCGATGGCTCGCCATACCCTTCTCATCGACGCGGACGACACGCTTTGGGAAAACAACATCTTCTTTGAGAAGACCATCGACAATTTCATCGCCAGCCTCGAACACCTTGGCTACACCCGCGAATACGTCCGACACATCCTTAACGAAACCGAGCGCCGCAACATCCGCCAGCACGGATATGGCGTGCGCAGCTTCGGCCGCTCGCTCGAAGAAACGTACCTAAAGCTCGCCGGCAACTCCGCGCAGCGCGACGTGGTGAAGGGAATCGAGCAGATCGTTCGCGAGCTTGAAAACACTCCGCCGCATATTCTCGATGGAGTTCCCGAGACGCTCGCATATCTTGCCAAGCACCATCGCCTGATTCTGCTGAGCAAAGGCGAGGCCGCCGAGCAGGCCGCTAAGGTCGAGCGCTCCGGATTGCAGTCGTACTTTGACGCGATCGAAATTGTTTTGGAGAAAGATCCTGAAACCTACGGCCGCGTCATCGACAGTTTTAAGATCGTGAAGTCACACGGCTGGATGATCGGCAATAGCCCGCGCAGCGACATCAATCCCGCGCTGCAATCCGGATTGAACGCCGTTTTCATCCCGCACCCGAGCACCTGGCAGCTCGAGCACGCCGAACTCGAAAGCGGCACCGGCAAATTGCTGATCGTGTCGGCGTTTCGCGAGCTTCGCGCGCATTTCTAGCTTCGCTTTTCGACACCAGCCAAATTGTCTAGCGCGGTGTCCCGCGCGACCCTTCTCGCAGCCTTCGCGCCCGGATAAAATGTTCAAAACGTTGGAGGCGAAAATGACCACCGATTACCTCGGAGAATTCGCAGATTTCGGCGACGTGGTTTACCTGAATGCGGCGTATCAGGGCCCACTTCCTCTTTCTTCCGTCCGCGCTGCACATGAGGCGCTGGAATGGAAGATGTACCCCTACCGCATACCCGATAGCATTCATTTCGATCTGCCGGATCGCATTCGCGAAAAAATCTCTCGGATCATCGGCGCGAAGCCTGACGAAATCGCCATCACTACTGGCGCGAGCGCCGGAATGGCATCAGTCGCTGCGG
>JASHRI010000513.1 GCA_030037435.1 Candidatus Acidiferrales bacterium
TGGCTCAAGGTCTACGAAATTCCCGAAGCGGCTGCGGCCACGCGCGGCAGGGCCATCAACAATCTGGTGCGTTTCCAGGAAGGCGAAACGCTCAAGGCCATCGTGCCCGCGCGCAATCTGGAAGAGCAGGGGCGCTACGTTTTCCTCGCCACAAAGAATGGTACGGTGAAGAAAACAGAGCTTGCGGAATTCTCGAACCCGCGCCCGTCGGGAATCATCGCCATCAATCTCGATTCCAGCGACGAACTAATTGGCGCCAAGTTGACCGATGGCAAGCAGATGGTTTTCCTCGCCAGTCGCGATGGCCAGGCAATCCTGTTCCGCGAAACCGAAGTCCGTTCGATGGGCCGCGCCGCCGGCGGCGTGAATGGCATGGACCTCGCCAAGGACGACTTCGTGGTCTCGATGGATGCCGTGCAACCCGATTTCGGCATCATTCAAAAGGAGTACAAGAAGGAACCGCAGAATCTCGACGAGCTCGAGAGCGACGAAATTCGCGAATCGCTCACCTCGCTGATGCTTACCGTGGCGGAAAAGGGCTACGGCAAGCGCACGCCACTGGCGGAATACCGCGTCACGTCGCGCGGCGGCAAGGGCGTGATCAACCTGAAATCCACGGACCGCAACGGGTCGGTGGTCGCCGCGCTTCAAGTGCGCGAAGATTCCGACGTCATGATCATCACCGGGCATGGCAAGGTGATTCGCGTCCACGCCGCCGAAATTCGCGAGGCTGGCCGCTCAACGCAGGGCGTCCGCCTGCTGCGCCTCGAAGAAGGCGACCGCATCGCCGCGGCCGCCGCAATTCTCGAAGAGGAAGAGCAAGCCGTCGTCGGCGCGCCGCCCGAGCCCGAAAAGAAATAGGTTATGCGACGAGCAGTAAGCTCTGCTCGTACGTTACCAAGCGGCTCGCCGGCAGGGTATACACTCGCTCGGTGTCCAAGCCTCTACCGAAAGTCATTACGACGCTTGGCGTCATCTGTGTTGCGCTCGGCTTGTCCTGGGCGTTTCTTGAGGGCCCCGACTTTGCGTCCAAATTCCTCAGCGACTCTCTGAGGCAGTTTATCGATAAAAACTCCGTGTTGTTCTTCATGATGCTTCCCGTCGGAATTCTTCTCTCAGCAGGTGGAACAATTGCTTGGACGCATAAATTCAGCAGCCGGAAGAAACTCAAAGTCGCCGGATTTATTTTCTTCGCGGCGCTTCTTTCAGTGATAATCGCGTCGCCGGCGAACGTACACAGCAGCGGCATGCTGTTTTTTCTGACTGCGGTTTGTGCTGCAATTCTAAGTATCGTCCTGGCGGTAATTGCCTTCGTCGGTCCCGACCGTTCGGAAGATTCGGCTCCAAACTCCCGAAACATCGGCTGACCGGACGTTTCATCTGAGCAGCGCGCCAAATGTCTGGAGAAAAAAAGAAGAACTGCAAGAGGCTGGCGATATGCTAGTGCTCAGGCGGTGCAATGTAGTAGCCGGGGCGCGTGCGGACATCGAGTCCTGAACGGTCCACCGTCACCTTAATTTGGTGATAGCCCTCGGGTTCCTGACCCGGCGGGCGATAGCTGATTGTATATTGCGCGTGCAGCTCGCCGCCGATTTCGTCCATCGCCTTCTCGATTGACCGGTCTTTTTTCGGATTGGTGTGCAGCCCGCCAGTAGCTTTGCTTGCCACCGCCAGCGAATTCGGCGTTAGCGAATTTTTGCCTGTTTTCACTAGCCATTCCGCGAGCGCGAGCAAGTTCGCGCTTCCCGAGCCGCCCGGCTCGACCTGAGACTCAATCGACGGAACCTGCCCCTGCCCCGGCGGCACAGGCACCGGAAAAGTTCCCGGCGGCCCAATAGGTGCGGGGCTGCTGTTGTCGTCCTGCTGGGCGCGCATTTCGGCGGCAGTCGTGCTCAGACTGATCGTATAAATCGTCACATTTGCGAGCTGCGCGGCGCGCAGCACTTCTCCCAGCCTGCTCCCGCTGTCTTTGTCATGCGATTCGCCGACCACGAGCAACACTCGGCGCCGCCCCGCGGCACGATCCTGTAACATCAAAATGCCGCGCGCCATCGCATCGTACAGACGAATTCCCGACGGTCCGTTTTGCAGGTGATTGATCGCACTCTGCACAGCGTCGGTATCCGTGGTGAATTTTTCGAGCGTGTGCACGGTGTCGTCGAAACTCAGCACCGCGGCCTCCGCGCTCTGCGCCATCACCGCCTGCGAAAAAATAATTCCGGTTTTTCGCACGGCCGGCAGCAGGGGCTCAACTCGCGAACTCGTCTCGACCGCCAACACAATCGACAGCGGCTCGCCGCCCAGATCGAATCGGTCGATCTTTTGCTCCACGCCGTTGTCGTAGATATGAAAATCCTTTTGGATCAGGTCCAGGACCATTTCGCCCGAGCGGTTGCGCACGATCACCGGCGCGGTCACTTCCTCGGTACGCACGCGAATTTTCTGCGCGGCGCTTGGCGGCGGCTCTTTTTCAGGCGTTGCGCCCGGCTGCAGATGAATCGGACCAGCCGGTGCTCCCTGCCCGCGCGCCGCGGGAGCTAGAGCCGCCCACGCGAGAGCGAGTGAAATCGCCGCTGCAATCGCCGCGGTTGCCCCGAAGCCGCTGGTGGCTTTCCGTCGAGTCATAGCTACCAGTCCATCTGATTCGCAGGGGCTACGCCGCGTTGCAAGTCCGGGTCTGCTCGCGTCCGATTATCCGGCGTCGCGTCGGTCCGATGGAACCCGCCATGCGACTATGTTAGGGTAAGCCTTCGGGGAAAATTAAGCGCTCAAGGAAGCGAATGGATCATCGGGAAAAACTTGCGAATCTGCTGTGCGCCAAGTCGATCAGGCGCGGCGAATTCACCCTGGCTTCAGGCAAGAAAAGCGATTATTACCTCGATTGCCGGTTGACGACGCTCGATCCAGAAGGCGCGCTGCTCACCGGCTATTGTGTGCTCGAGATGCTTGACGAGATGGACGTGAAGCCGGACGCGATCGGCGGGCTGAGCATGGGCGCCGATCCCGTGGTTTCCGCGGCGATCGTCGTAAGCGCCATCGAGAAGCGCCCGTTGGAAGGATTCCTTGTCCGCAAGGAAGCCAAGGACCACGGCCGCAAGAAGCAGATAGAAGGAATCGAAAATACGCGCGGCAAGCGCGTGGCGATCGTCGACGACGTCTGCACCACCGGCGGCTCAACGCAGGAAGCGATCGCCGCCGCCGAGCGCGAAGGCTGCGAAATAGTCGCCGTGATCAGCTTGGTCGATCGCGAAGAGGGCGGCTCCGACGCGCTTCGCGAGAAATACAACTATCGCTCGATCTTCACCGCTCGCGAATTGCTTGCCGCCGGTCCAAAGCCCGCCCAAGCCACGGGCCGCGCTTCCTGATCCGTTGCGCGCGCCCGGATCCATTCGCCAGCTCAAATCCTCGCCAAGCAGGATCTACCGGTGCGCTTTGAGCCACATGTCTCCAAGGCGTCGC
>JASHRI010000514.1 GCA_030037435.1 Candidatus Acidiferrales bacterium
CCAGGCACGGCATGGGACGGAGAGGAGAATACTTCCACCGGATACCCGTGTTTGGACCAGCCGGGGCGCGGCGAGACGCAGCAGGCCCTTAACGGAGAGGCTTTTCCGGATGCGCTGAATAGCGTCACGGGCACGATCGCGTGGCCGCAACAGCTGCTTGAGCCAATCTACGTGTTCGACAACTCCGTCGGTGGAGTAACCAGCGACGACTGGCAGACCAACCTGGGCGACATCTCAGCCAACCGGGACGTGTACTTCGATTGCGGTTCGGCGAACAGCGCGTGCTCGGGTGGATTCACGGGTGCGGCGGGAACGGGATACGGAACGCTGGCGAGCCGCCCGAGCAGTTGCACACCGGGGCTAGGCGGCACATTCGGCAAGAGCCCGACGGGAAGCTACGGGGTAGGGTATTGGGCGACGGACCAGAACAGCGGCAATGGGGAACTCTACGCGTGCAGCAGCACAAACAATTGGACTTCGGTTTACACGCCTTACACCTATCCGCACCCACTGCAAAGCGGCGGAGGCGGTGATGGGACAGTTTCTATTTCTCCGAGTAGCAATAATTTTGGTTCGGTAAACGTGGGGTCCAGTAGTGGGAATGTGACTTTCACAGTCACCAACGGATCATCTGCGAGTGTCACTTCTGCCAGTGTCGGCATTACGGGAACCAATGCCAGTTATTTTTCAAACACTGCCGGTGGAACCTGCGGTTCGACGCTCGCCTCGATGGCCTCTTGCACGATAATTGTGAAGTTTTCTCCTGCTGCGGCCGGTTCTGGATTTACAGCCACGCTTACATATTCCTATAGCGGTGGCGACGGCGGTGGCTCGGTTAGCGCGGGATTATCTGGCACGGGCGTCAGTTCGTGCAGTTCTCCCGTGACGGTTAACGCCTATACAGTTTGCAGCAACGCGTTCAATGAAGCGTCATCCGGAACAACTTCGGTATCAGTCGGCCTAACTCCCTATGCTGGGAACGGTGTCGAAGTCCTTTCTGTGATATGCGGCACTTCAAATTGCGGGGCCGTTGCCACGCAGACGCTCACCATCGGCGATAACGTAAACTCTCCCGAAACGTGTTTCACGGAGTCTCCGCATTCTCCCTATCAATCCTCCAATTCTTTCGTTCCAGACTATCCATACATCGTCGCGTGGTGCTGCCCGAGCATTCCGGCCGGGGTTAACACGATTACCGTCACTTCCAGCGCCACGGCTTATGCCTTTACCGTCAACGTGCAAGAGATCAAGTCCGGTCAGATTGCCTCATCTGGATATTTTGAAAGCGTTGATCAGGTTCAGAACAGCGGCAACATCGCCAACACAACGGCTTCCATCTCTACCAGTGGAACCACGGCGAACGCGGCGGATCTGATTACTGCATTGGTCGTCAATTGCGGTGGAAATATCAATGCCAGCGTGGGAAGCGGCTACGCCGGCATCACCGTAAACCCGTCTTCCGATCCCGGCTGGGTGCTTGAAGATATGGGCGTCAATGCAACAGGCACTCAAACGGCGACTACTACATGGTCTAGCGGGACACCTTATGGACCATGCGGTTTGAGTCAACCGGCTCCGAATGATACCTGGTGGGGCGTAATCGTGCCCCTGAAAGGGGCATCTAGCACACCCTCGCTGAATGCGCCTGTAATTTCTCCCGCCTCTGGTGCGTACTCAAGCCCCGCATCAGTTTCGATCACAGGTCCAAGCGGAGCGACAATCTGTTACACCACCGACGGCAGCACGCCGGCAGCTTCGAGTTCCGGCACATGCAGCCACGGCAGCACGTACAGCGCATCATTTGGCGTGGTAATTCCAAGCACTGGGGCAACCGTGCAAGCCCTAGCCACCGAGAGCGGTTACGCCAATTCTTCGGTTGCTTCAGTCAGTTACACGCTCGTGGCGTGTTCCAATACTTCCTTGGGTGCTGGATGGACGTGCGTGACAAGCGCGGGAAGTTCCATCAGTACTTCCGGAACATCGCTGAGCCTTGGCCAGTTTTTAATCAACCCTCCTACCGGCGCTCTAATCGTGGTGACCGGGTTCAACGGATCAAACGCCGGTTGTGCGGCGCCATCGGATAGCCTGGTCCCCAGCGGAAATTGGCACCAGTTCACCACAGCAACCGTTTCGGCTGATTCGCTGCAACTCTGCGGGTATTGGGGCATAGCTACTTCGACGGGCACCGACACGGTGACGTGGAATGCGGCGGCGAACGCGGCGTCGATGGGTGGTGCCGCCGTTGTCTATACGTCACCCTCGGGCACGCTATCGCTCGATAAGACCTGTTCGAATTCAAACGCCGCTTCCGGAAGCGGTAGCAACAATGCCGCATGTTCATCCGGGTATACGAACTCCGGAGCGAACGAGCTGAACGTGTTCGCGTCTTACGGCGACTATTCCGCCACGGTCACCGCAGGAACGAATTACACGCTGGTCAACGCACCCGCATCTTTGCGGGACGAGTACTACATGCAGGCGAGCGCGGGCGCAATCACGCCGGCTGAAACCATCTCCAGCAGCCTGAATTATGGAGCCGTGGGCGCGAGTTTCGAGTCCGGGAGCGCCCCGGCGGCACCGGCTCCCCCAACGGCGCTGATGGCCACGCCGAACTAGTCGTTTTTTTTCCAAACAAAACTTCCGGAGGGCTCAGACGTGAAAGCGAAGATGAAACCGCTGACGCACGTGATTGCGGTGGGCATTGCGGCGATTGCCGGATTTCTCGTGACGCCAGCAGGGCAGGCGATCGTGAAGCAGTATCCCGTGCTGCTGCCGGTGGCGACAGGCATCGGAGTGATCGCGGCGCTGTATCGCACGCCGCGGCAGACCAGCAACGCAGATTGAACGCCTCACCCAGCCGGAGGCAAGGGCCATGCAGATGAGCAGCGAACAATGGGCGCATTTGGAGATTGTGGGAGTGGTGCTCGTGCCGATCACACTGTACTGGCTGGACACGCGGCACCGGGCGCACGCGATGCACGTTGAAAATCAGACGCGCCTGACGAAGCTCGAAACGATGATTCACCCGCTGTGGAGCTGGTGGAACGCGAAAAAGGGCGAAGAGAAAGAAACGGATGCCGGGTTTTAGTTGATCGAGGAATCGGATGTGGACCTTTAACCAGTCGACTGGCGAAATCGCACTGGATGGAATGCCGGTGGCGATGGGCTACTCGGGCCACGGGCCTGGCAAGAACAATCCGGCGATGCAGAACGTGAAAAACGTGGGGCCGATCCCGGTGGGCCTTTACACGATCGCCGGCCTGATCAACGAGGATCCGCAGTGCGGGGTGTACGTGCTGATTCTGACGCCCGATCCCGCGAACAAAATGTTTGGGCGCGACGGATTTCGCTGGCATGGCGATTCGATCATTCATCCGGGTTGGGCATCGGACGGCTGCATCGCATCGTGTCTGGAAGCGCGCAGGGAAGCATGGCAGGGAAGCGACCATCGACTGAAAGTGGTTAGCGGTTACCCGAATAGGCTTGCTGATCAGAGGACGGACTGAATAGGGCCGTCGATCCACAAGACGGCCTGACCTGGACCCAGGAGGACCCATGCCCCTTCCGACGATGGAGGAATTGCTGCGCTGGTTCGATGCCCTTTACGACGATCAGCGCGTATGCCGGACGTGGGTGACGACCGAAGCGTACGCGCACATTTGCGCGCGAGCGGCGGTGGGAATCGACCGGCTGGGCGGCCGATATGCTCTAGTGTGCGAGGCGCACAGGCCGTCGACCGAAGCGAATTTCGCTAGGCTTAGGGCAACCGAGAATCCGAAGTAAACCAAAACGAAAATCTGACGTAAATCCAAAGACAGGTGAACGAGATGAAAAGAGGGGTTCTGGCCCCGAACAAATTCGGGGCCGTGTGCTTCCTATTGTGTCTGTTCGCGTTGGGAACGAGCGCACAAACTACGACAACGGCGGCGGATCCGGCGACAGGCGCACCAGCCGGAACGCCAGCGACAAATCAGGGTCCCTTTTCGCTGACGGCGCAAGCGATGGCGCTGCCTGGCGGAGGCGAAACAGTAGCTGCAAGCGACGTGGGTGCCACGTATGCAATTACCAACACAATTTCGCTGCGCTCCGACAATATCCTCACGCCGTCGAATGGCGTGCAGATGTATACCGGCGGCGTGCAGTGGTTTCCAAACATCTCTAGCTTCCTTTCCAAAACCAAGCTGAACGCGAAGCAGTTTCAGTTCTACTTGACGGGAAGCGCGGGGATTGACCGTGTGGTGCCGGCAAGCGGGCCGTCGCAGCAGCATATCGCGCTGCTGGCGGGCGGAGGGATCAACTATTCGCCATCGAGCAACGGAGTGTTTAGCGTGAACCTGGCGGAGGTGCGCTACGCGCATGTTCCAGGGTTCGCGAATAGCACCGCGATTGTTTCGAGCGGCGTGAGTCTGACGTTTTAAGATTTTCTTCGATTCGTCAAACATGCAGCCGGGGATCCTTCCTGCGGTCCACCCGCTGCACACTCTTCGAGTGAAGGAAGCAATGAACCTTTTCTCAATGCCCGATCCGGTTTCGATGTACGAGGCCGCGGTGATGGGGAAGCTGGAGCGGGCCGAGGCGGACGCCTTCGTGAGCGCGATGTACTCGGGGTGGATATCGTTCTGGTGGAGCCTGGGAGCGAAGGCGCTGTTTGGCCTCGGTCCGGCGATGCGAGACATGGCCACGGCGCAGTATCTGACGCTGACAGCCGAACAGAGCAAGAATTTCCTGAAGCTTACGGTGCCGGAAGAGCTGCTAACGCCCGCTAACCTGAGCCGATTCGAAACGGAGTGGAAAACAAAATGAGCGCGCAACCAGCGTCAGTTTTGGATGTGCCAACGGTCTGCGACACTTGCGGCCCAACGCTCGGGTTGGGCCCGTCCGAGGCGAAAAATGCCTCCAAGCACGACGGACCGGACCCTATGAGCATGGAATCGGCGGCCCAATGGGGAGTTCATGCCATGAGCGACGAACCGCTAACATCTGCGCAGGTGAAGCAAGCCGAGGCGAATGCCTCAAAGGATGGCTACCTGCATCGTGACCTGGTAGCGCTGGATCAAGACGTCAACGTGGACACTGGGGGCCTGCCGGACGAGACGATCAGCTCGCGAGTGCGGCGGATCAGCGACGCGCACCCGGGCTGGGGTTGGAATCCAGGCGTGTGGCTGGCCAAGGCCCTGAACGCGGGGCTGAATTTGATCCAGGCGAACCACGGGGCGAAGGCGGAGGCGGGCGACCTGCAGCGGGCTGAGAAGGTGGCCGAGACGGAATCGCAGGCGCTGGGCGTAAAAAATCCTTGACACTGAAATTGCGATATCCGAAGGTGCGACTTCGCGCTGAACGCGACGACCTATACCCTCAATGACGACGAGGCCGGGGCGGGGATCGAGGCTCCGAGAGAAAATCGGCCGAGGAGAGAAAACCGAGGCTGAGAGTACACAGGGCGAAACTGCGGTGCACCGTAGAGAACCCCGCTGCCGGCCAACACTCAGTAATCTCCGCAGCATTTGACGAATAAACACCTAAAAGCGGAAAAAGCGGAAAAAAGTGAAAATACCGCTTGACAGCAAAACGCATCGGGCTTACATTCTGCGCGTGCGCTTCGCTTCCCCGAATGAATATTATGTTGCTATTGGGGGTTCGGCAGGCTCGGTTCGTTGCTTCGCCGGGTGGTAGGCTCCTAGGTTCGGCGGCTAGCTCTGCTGAGGTGCATCGGCCCGCGCTTTGATCTTCGAGTAAGGCCTCAAGCAAGGCATTTTGGCGCATCCGGGTTCGTCCTCACGTATGGCGTAGCATTGCGGCATCCGGTCCTACCTCGTTTCGCTGCGGTTGGTGAAACATTCGGAATCGACCAGCCAACAAATCGTAATAGATTGTGCAGGGGACGCTAAGGCGCTTACCTGGATGTGCAAACTTCGCTATGGCGGATAGACGTCTGCACGGATTCGTGTAAGCGATAGTCCAGCCCACGACTCTGATGTTGCTGCCATGTAACAACGAGATCCTGATGTCGTCTTGCGGCGACGAAAAGTGACGCAGTCGAGCGCGCTTGCTTTCGAGCCATTCACCGGTGATGCGTTTTCGACTCCGCAGGTTCCCAGGCGATCCAGTTCGGCGCGTGCCTAACGATCCAACAGTGCAAAAAAAAGGACACCCGAGAGGAGAGGCCCGGGTGTCCGACTGCAATCCTCCCGCCAGGGAGAAGGAGAAATTGGCGACGCGTCTAAGGCTGATTAGCGACGCGCAAGTTGTGGACGCCAGAAAACATGAATAGCCCCGTGCTCATGGTTTGCGGAAGCCACCAAGTGTGACGCAGCAGCGAGTTTTCGCTGCGCTGCATCTTTCGCGCCACGTAATCGAGACCGAGCGGGCCAGCTTGAATCGCGCCGTAGAGAGCTGGCGATCCGGCAAAAGGCTCCATGAAGGGGTCGCGTTCAGTCGCACCGTTCGCTAGTGCGCGGCGCGTGGAATAGGCGTCGAAGGCTGCGGCGCCGTGCTGCGCAATCGACAGGATCACCCATTTCCGGCGTGACGGGATCACCTCGACGCCGATGACCGGCGCAGGCTTGGCCGCAGGAGTGGTTGGGACGCGGATCGTAGAAAGAGATTGAGAGCTTTGCGCGGTACCCGCTGCATCCGCAGTCAAAGTAAACGAGGCTCCGTCGTTCGAGCTGTTGGAATCCGCTGCTGAAACGACCGGTTGCGGTTGCTCTGGTAGTGAATTCGCTGCAGCAGCTGCGTGTGCAGCAGCTGACGCAGTATTCGGCAGGGCGTGGACCGAAGGCGTCACATTCAGGAGCAATGCTGCTGCGATTGCCATGATCATTAGAACGCCCTTTCCGAGCTAGGCTGTCAGCACGAAAAAGCACGGGCAGTACCACATGGCTAGTGGAAGATAAGCCATGTATTGTCAATGAGTCCGGCAATCTAAGAGCTTGGCGGGCCAAAATTTCGAGTTCCAAGTTCGGACTTTGTGGCAATCGATTTCCACTTAGTTCCTAGGTGTAATCCTCGCCAAAATCCGGTCAGGCAGCAGGGAAGTCGAAACTGAGAGCTGCGCCTATACTGTGGGGGCCTTCGGCGCGAGATGCCAGGCAATTCCCTGCCCTATTTTGCGGTCGCAAGAGCTTGGAGACTGGCGCGGGCGGCGGCGAGAGTCCGGTCAATATCGTCGCCGCTGTGAGCGGCCGACAAAAACCAAGCCTCGAACTGCGATGGCGGTAGAAAAATGCCGCGATCCAGCATCTCGCGGAAGAAGACAGCGAAGGACGCCGCGTCTGACTTCTTTGCCCCGGCATAATCTTCGACCGCTTGAGGACCAATAAACAACGTGAGGATTGATCCGGCGACATTGACCTGCCCTTTCACGCCGGATTCTTTGAGGGCCGTGCGAATTCCATCGGCAAGGCGTTCCGCGCTGGTATTGAGACGGTCATAGAAGCCGGGCGCGGCGAGCAGCGGCAAGGTGGCGAGGCCGGCTCGCATGGCGAGCGGATTTCCGGACAGAGTTCCCGCCTGATACACCGGGCCCAGCGGTGCGATCATGTCCATGATTTCTCGCCGACCTCCGTAAGCAGCAACCGGTAGTCCCCCACCAATGATCTTGCCAAATACGGTGAGGTCGGGTTCGGTTCCGTACACCTGTTGAGCGCCGCCATACGTAAGCCGGAAGCCGGTAATTACTTCGTCGAAGATGAGGACAGCCGCATGGCGCTGCGTAATACTAAGGAGACGTTTCAGGAAATCCGCAGTTGGAGGCACAACTCCCACATTCGCAGCTACGGGTTCTACGATGACAGCAGCAATCTTTCCCGGATGCTTCGCGAACGCAGTTTCCACAGCATCGGCGTCGTTGTAGGGTACGTTCAGGGTTAACTGGGCGAGAGCCTCAGGAACGCCCGGGCTTGACGAAATGTCGAGCGTGGCGAGTCCGGAGCCTGCCTCGACCAGAAATGAGTCGGCGTGGCCGTGATAGCCGCCCTCGAACTTGAGGATGAGGTCGCGCTTCGTGTAGCCGCGGGCGGCGCGAATGGCGGACATGGCCGCCTCGGTGCCGGAGCTGACAAATCTGAGCTTCTGGATCGACGGGATGGCGCGACTAATCATCT
>JASHRI010000057.1 GCA_030037435.1 Candidatus Acidiferrales bacterium
ATGAATCGGGGAAGATCGGAACATTTGAGCAGCGGATTGTGGTGCCGGCGCGATCGAGCGACCGGATGACGCTCAGCTCCGTGCTGCTTTCCAGCCAGCTCGTGCCAGTCGAAAAATCGAGCGAGGTGCAAGCCAAGAGTCAGGGAGTACGCGCAAAGATCACCACGTCTCCGCTCGAAATCCAGGGCGAGAAGATCGTTCCGAGCGTGACGCGATTCTTCAATTCGCAACAGACTTTGTATGTGTTCTTTCAGGCTTACTATCCTGAGAAGACGCAGCGATCGGACGCATTCGACGCAAGCGCCCTGCGAGCCGGGCTGGTGTTTTTCCGCGGCGGCGTGCAGGTGAACGCCACGCCCTTGCTCGCGCCCGCTCAAGTGGACGCGCAATCGCGGACCGCGTCGTTCCGCATCAGCTTGCCTCTCGCCAAGCTGCCCGCCGGGCGCTACACGGTCCAGGCCGTTGCAATCGAAGCAGGCACGCAGCAATCCGCGTTTGGCCGTGCCTACATGGCCATCGAGCAGCCGCCCGCACCTCCGAGCTCGACCCCAGGCACTACGGCTCCTACGCCCGAAGCGCCGGCGGAAGCCAAGCCTCCCGCCCCATAAACATTCGGCTTCCGAGCCGTCGATGTGCCCAGATTAAGTGCTACTTGTGATTGCTCTGTACACGCGGCGTCGATTCGGAATGTGACTGCTTCGGCGCCTGCTGTTTGGGTTGCTGCGGAGCTCTGTTGTTCAGCGGAGGATGCACATCGTACATGTCATCGTGCGCCTTCACGGGAGGTGTGAATTTAATCGCTGACCGCTGTTGATACTGCGGTTGGCTGGCTCGTGCATTCGACAGAGATTTTGACTGGTTGGTTTGCTGCGAATTACTTGCGCTACCGAAGGGGCGAAATCCATTTCGGGATTGCGACTGAGCGCCTGAGTTGCCGTTCGGCGCAGGCGGGCGATTGAAGGCTGGGCTGTCGTTGGTGTAGACGTTCTCCCGCTGATGGACATTCGAGACGGCCGGATTCAAGCGCACGACCACAGGCCGCTGTGCGATCGGTGTGGCTGGCTTCGCCGAGGCGATCCTTGCTGTCGCCGAAACGTAGCTCGCCTGAGTCGGGGCGATGGGAGCTGCGTTGACGACGCGCGCACTCTGGATCTGTGCCGCCGTCACATGAATGGCCGCTCCGGAGACGGGCCGCGCATTCACAAACGTGTCGCGCGATACCGCTGTGACCGCGCGGGCGTTTCCTGCGTACATGTAGTTCACGTGCGCGGCGTCGCGATTCACCACAACGCTGGTGTAAACGTTGTTGACCTGGGTCACATTGATCACGCGCGTGTTGGTGATGTTGATGTTCTGCACGTAGCGCGGACTCGCTTGGTACGCCGGAATGAAGACGTCACGCGGCCCCAGCGGGAACCAGCCGACGCCTGCAGATCCACCTCCGAACGATACGGACGCGCCGAATCCCGCTCCGCCGACAAACCCAACCAAGGCCGGCGCATAGACAGGCCGAACGACGACCGGCCCCGGAACCCATGCCCAGCGCGCGCCGACGAAGGCCCACCGCCCATAGTGGAACGGTGCGAAGCCCCAAGGCTCGGCATCGACCCAAGTCCATCCCCAGGGAGCCATATAGACCCACTCACCCATCTGATACGGCGCCCATCCGTCCGCAACGCCATTGGGCACCCAAACTTCGCCGTAATCAGAGTCCTGATCCCAAGTGCCGTAGTCATCCAGGTCGTAGTAGCCGTCCACATCGCGCGAGACGTACTGCGCCGAGGTTGAACCGTTCTCACGCTGGTCGCGCGATTGACACCAGTTTTCGAAATCGTCGAAGGCGGGCGCAGGCGAGGCATTGTAAGCAATCTGATCCGTGCCATTGAATGTGTAGAGTTGGCCGGCGCTCAGATTCCACGATTCGCCTCCTCCGGTCACTTGTCCCTCGCCTTCGCGATCGGTAATCGAGGTCAATTGTCCGGTGGGGTCTGTCGAGATCACGTATTCGCCCGCTTGAGTAAGCGTGAAAGACAAATTGGGCGTGTCGATCTCAAAGGCGTCGCCTGGCTGCAGATGTCGCAAATGCACTTCGATTTGTCCTTCGGCGAGTTGAATTTGGACGGTGCGATCGTCCAAGGTGAGAAACGAAATCCCGGTCTCGCTCGAAAGTCGTATCGCAGTGCTGCCGATGTGTACCTCGCCACGGGAGTCTTTGTCAGACCAGAGATTGTCACCCGTAGTGAGCGGGCGGTTGGTGTCGGCTTGAACCCAGTCGGTATCGCCGGAAACCTGATAAGAGACGGAGCCTTCGGCGTAATTGAGGCGTGCCACTCGGCCAGGTGGATCGTCCTGTGCAGCAGCAGGCCATGCGAATACGGCCGAGAGCGTAGTGATCAGGAGTAAAGGCAGAATGAGCGAGATGACTTTTCTCATGGAGCGACTCCTCTCAGGAATTATTCCTTAGATAGCACACCGCACCGCGTCAGCGACTTCCAAACGAGAAGCCAGGTGAGCCATATGACAACCCGGACCGAGGACATTGTCGTGAGCCTCCGACGATGAAACACTCCGCGACGGAATTAGTTTCAAGCGCACACTCGTCCCTCTGAAATCGCGTTCGACGATTACGTCCAGATACGGCACGGCCCCGAACGAGCGGGGCCGTGGATTGCCGATTCAGATTTCTAGCGGTGTCCGCCGCTGTGGCCGCCGCCACTACCGTGCGAACCACCACTGCCACCGCGAGGCGCACTGGAGTTTCCGCGAGGCGCGCTATAGTTGCCGCGCGGTGCGCTGTTTTGACGCGGTGCATTGTAGCTTCGCGGCTGGCTGTAGTTGCCGTACGAACCGCCTTGGCGCGGAGTGACGATTGGCTGCCTCATGTTGAGCTGCGGTCGCGAGTAGGCGCTTCCATAGTTGCCACGCTGCTCGGTGGAGCGATTCGAATAGCCTTGGTATCCGCCTCGATTGCCGTAATTCCCATACGTCTCGCGACCGGTGTTCGAGTTCGAGCGATTCCCCTCAAACCCTTGCGCAGAGCGGTTCGCCGAGCCGGATGGCGGTGTGAACGAATGCCATCCTGGCCGCGTTGACTGCACCGTTCCGCGCGTTTCACCGCGATTGACATTTGCACCTTGCGACGGCCGCGAGAATGAATTGCTATTTCCGCCTGCAAATGACCGAGAACTTGCTCCGGCATTCGCGCGGGAAGGCGCCGTGAAGAAGTGTTGCGAGTTCGAAGGGGCATTGCGGAACGAGGCAGGATTTGCCGCCCGTCCGGCCGCGCTAAAGCTGCCGTGCGACGGGTTAACAGGCATCCTGCCGCTCAGCATGCTACTCCCGCGGAACGAGGCGGCGCTGATGGGGGCCTGATGCATCGACACGCGACCGTGCCCAAATTCATTGCCGGCCATCGAACTCATTCCGCTTCGAATGCGATCGTTCGTAAGGGCCCCGTCAAAGTTCGAGAAGCGACGTCCTCCGAATCCGTTTCCGGCCAGCGGGCGGATCCCTCCTTCGAAGTGATTGTCGATGACCGTTGTTCTGCCGCCGAAGCGCCCATACCACGGATAAAACCGGTCAGACGGTCCGACTGGGAGCCAGCCGACTCGGCCGAATCCGAAACCAAAGCCGAAACCAACTCCGAAGCCCCAACCGCCTCCGCCAAAGCCGAAGAAGGAAACGTATGCCGGCGACCAGATTGGATAGTAGCCAGGATAAGCCACAACCGGACCCGGCCACCAAGCCCACTGCCCGCCGTAAACAAACCATCGACCGTAGTGATAAGGTGCCCAACCCCACGGCTCATAGGAAACCCACGTCCAGCCGTAATACGGTTCGTAGACCCAACTGCCGTCGCGATACGGCGCCCAGTCCGGACCTTGCTGCGGAATCCACACCGGACCGTAGTCAGGCACTTCGGACCAAACTCCATAGCCGTCGAGATCTTCCGAGCCGGTGTAATAGCGGTCGGTCTTGCCCCAGCTTGGCGCACTGCTAATTCGATGATTTCGGTCGTTGTTCCAATTGTCCCATTCATCACGAGCCGGGGCGGGGTCCGTCTTATATTGCGCATCCTGCGTACCGGCCACGGTGATCATCTGCCCCTTGTCCACATGCGTGCTTCCCTGTGACGTGGAGACGTCCGCTGAGCCTTCGCGGATAATGAACTGCGTCTCCGCGTCGGAATTTACCAAGATGCGGTATTCCCCAGGACCGTCGGGATGCAGCGAGGCATTTGGCGTGTCAATTTCTGAGGCTGCTTGAGCGCCTTGGAGGACTGTGTAGGTTGTCAAACCCTCGCCAACCTGAACTTGAATATTGCTGCGATTCAGGTCGGCGACTTTAGCTGTGGCACTGCTGGAGAGACGAAGGATGTCTGCATAATCCAACTGAAGTTCGGCACGAGCGCCCTGGCCAGTGGAAACTCGGTCTCCCACTGCGACCGGAGTGTTAACCGTGCCCGCAACCCATTCGTTGTTATCCCCGCGCTGGATCGAGACGGCGCCGTTCATGAAACTGAGGCGCGCGACGCCAGGTTGGTCGGTCGATTGTTCTTGACCTGATTGCTCTTGACCCGTCGCATCAGGCGTTCCAGCCGGTGGGGGCGGCGGTGGTTCGGGCTGCGCGTGTGCCTGACCTGGCGCTTGGTCCCACGCCCCGTAGCCCTGATCCTGTTGCCCTTGATCCTGGTCCTGCGCCAACACATTGGCAGGCATCAGCGCAAACATCAGAAGCAGGGCTGCCAAGCTTATAAATATCTTTTTCATCGTCTACCTCACTGCGCACATTGCGCGAGGGGCCTTTGAATCCAGCGTATGTAATGCAGGGGCAGTGCCAAAGCTGAGGGTTTCGATCATGTGGCTATCTATTGCTTATTCATGTTGTTACGGGCATCTGTTGGCTGTAGGGAAGCAGACCCTGGAAGCAGCTGGCGGTGGTTTTCGTGCGACGGTGGTGGATTTCAACCACCGATGCGAGCTCGCCCGGCGGCGCTGAAAACGGCCTTTTCCTGACACTTATTCGCTATCTGGAGGGTCAGAAACGCCCATTTTTGACAGACGATAGCGAAGCGCATTGCGAGTGAGGCCAAGGGCGCGGGCAGCTTGGCTTTTATTGCCGTTCGCGCGACGGAGCGCCTCGCGAATCAGTTCATCTTCCCATTGATCCAGGGTCATTCCGGCGGGCAAAGCGGGAGCAGTTTCGTGGTTGCCGGTGGCAGGTATATGGCTATCGAGATGAATATCCGCGGCATCGAGTACGGCGCTGGACGAAAGGGTGACGCTGCGCGCGATCACGTTTTCCAGTTCCCGAACGTTTCCGGGCCAATGGAAGGCCACCAAGCGTTGTACAGCTTCCGGCGTAAG
>JASHRI010000515.1 GCA_030037435.1 Candidatus Acidiferrales bacterium
GAAATCGACGACCTGTCGCCCGCGCGCCGCCGTGAAAATCCGCGCGGCCTTACTGGCGACCATCGTTTGATAGCCAAGAGTGGCGAGCAAGTAGGTTTCGAGAATCTGCGCTTCAATGATGGGAGCCGTAAGACGCATGAGCGGCTCGCCAGGAAACATCAGGGACCCTTCGGGCATGGCCCAGACATCGCCCGTAAAACGAAACTTCGCCAAATAGGCGAAGAAATCCTCATGGATGCGGCGAAAATACCGGTGTTGGCGCAGGTAGGCGATCTCGTCCGGGGAAAAATCAACACTTTCCAGGTATCCGAGGGCCTGCTCCAGCCCGGCGGCTACCAAATAGTTGCGCCGGGGCGGCAGGTGCCGGACGAAAAGCTCAAACGTCGCGCGGGCTTGGAGACCGGTCTCAAAATACCCGGCCGCCATTGTGAGTTCGTAAAGATCGGTGAGAAGTCCCGAGTTTTCACGCATGCGCTTGGATTCTCACGCGAGGGGCACGAAAGAAGTTAGATAAGGGCAGCCACGCGCCTGGCAGAGCCGCACGATGGAAAGACAAAACCCCCAGGCTTGCCTCCCGCTGCACGGGTTAGGCCGCACCTGGGGGTCTGCCACTAAACCTGCGTCGCTCGGGCGCCGGAAACTGCTTACTTCAAGACCGCGTCTTTGAACGCCTTTGCCGCGCGCAGGCGCACCACGGTCTTGGCCTTGATCTTGATGGCTTCGCCAGTCGCGGGATTGCGGCCCATGCGCGCCTTGCGATGCGCCTTCACCGCGCGACCGATGCCAGGGAGTACAAACTTACCGGAGCTCTTGGCCTCTTTCACCGCAAGCTTGAACAACTCATCGAAGAAGGCCGCCACCTGCTTCTTGGATACCGGCTTCTCAGGGGTGCTGACCTTGTCGGAAAGGTGCGCAATGATCTTTGATTTGCTCAACGGAGATGCCATCGAATTGTCTCTCCTCCTCAGGTGGGATTGCTGTATAGGGCCCGGCGTCCGGGCTGCCGCGTGAACTATAGCCGTCCTTTTCCATGAACGCAAGTGGCAGCGTGCAAAAAACCCGGAAAAACGGGCCTTTTGTGATAGGCGCTGCGGCGAACGAAAATTTCTAGAGCGAAGCAAGCTGCTGGTAGAACAGCGCGACAGACTTAATGCCGCCAAAATAATTCTCGAGAGCGATATGTTCGTCGGGCGCGTGCGCGTTTTCGTCGGGCAAGCCGAAACCTAGCAGCACGCAAGGAACTTTGAAGGTATCGTGCATTTGGGTGACGAAAGGAATGGAACCGCCTTCGCGAATGAAGACCGCCTTTTTGCCAAAACCCTGCTCAAGTGCATGGATGGCTTTCTGAAAAACCGGATGTGTGTACGAAGCTACCCATGGCTTGCTGGTGCTGAGAACTTCGAAGCCCACTTTCACGCTTTTCGGCAAGAGTTTGCGGATGTGGCGCTCGACGAGTCTGGCGATTTTCGCTGGATCCTGATCGGGCACGAGGCGCGTGGAAAGTTTGGCGTGCGCCTTGGAAGGAATCACGGTCTTCGCCCCTTCATCGATGTAACCGCCCCAGATACCATTTATTTCCAGTGTGGGACGCGTCCAAAGCTGTTCAACGATTGAAAAGCCTTTTTCTCCGCATAGTGCAGGCGCACCAACCGTTTTTCGAAATTCCCTTTCCTTCCACGGCAGGGAGTGAAGCGCTTGGCGCTCCTGGCGCGAAAGCGTAGCGACGTCGTCATAGAATCCGGGAATTACCACGCGGAAATTCCGGTCGTGAAGCTTGGCAATCATCTCGGCGAGAATCGTCAGCGGATTGGGAACCGCGCCGCCGAAAACTCCGGAGTGGAGATCCTGCGCCGGGCCGGTGATCTCGACTTGATAATAGTTGAGGCCGCGCAGGCCATAGGTGATCGAGGGTATGCCCTTCGCGAGCATCGCCGTGTCAGACACAATCAACGCGTCGGCCTTGAGCTGCTGACGGTGGCTATTCACGAAGTCCCATAGATTCACGCTGCCGACTTCCTCTTCTCCCTCGACGATCACCTTCACGTTCAGCGGCAGGTTTCCCGAGGTGTTGCGCAAGACTTCAAACGCCTTCAGGTGGATGTGCACCTGACCCTTGTCGTCGGCGGTGCCGCGCCCGAAAAGATTCTCGCCGCGCACGGCTGGCTCGAAGGCGGGGCTCGTCCATAGATTGAGAGGTTCGGCGGGCTGCACGTCGTAGTGCCCATAAAATAGGACCGTGGGTTTGCCCGGAGCCTGCAGCGATTCGGCATACACGAGAGGATGCAGCTTCGTTTGCACGATTTCGACGCTTTCAAAACCCGACGCGCGGAGCTTTTCCGCAACCCAGTGTGCGGCGCGTTCGACGTCCGCCTTATGCTCGGTTTGGGCGCTAACGCTGGGGATGCGGAGGAATTCCTTGAGTTCGCTCAAGTGTTCTTCGCGCTTGGAGTTGATGTATTCGATCAGGTCCATGAAAGCTCCTGCCCCAGCGGTTACGATCTGGATGGAATCTGAGCTCGACGAATCGTGAAGGCCACCCCTGCGGCTATGTTACATGGCCACGCCACATAGTACGGAAGTACAGGGAGGGCCAGCAAACTTTTTGCAAACTGCTTCTTTGAACACCGCGTTCAGTCGCGTGATTGACTCGCGCAGGGTGCGCATCGCACGATAGATCATTATGATTACTCCAGAGGTTCAGACAAGCAGTCCGCGGCGCAGCTCCCGCGTATTCACTCGCATTCCGGTGCAGGCCAAAGGCAAGAATGCCGAGGGCCGCAAATATCAGGAGCGCACTCAAACGATCGTGATCAACGCGCATGGCGGATTGCTCTATCTCCAGGCTCCGCTCGAAATTGGCGCGGATCTTATTTTGGTGAATCCCGCGACCGAGGAAGAGCAGGAGTGCCGCGTGGTGTATCTGGGGGACACGTCGGACAAAGGCACTCGCGTTGGCGTGGAATTTCTGTCGCCGAGTCCGCACTTCTGGGGCGTCGAGTTCGCGCAACAGGACTGGCTCTCGCGCGATCACTCGCAATCAACCAGCTAAGTCACGCACCTGCAAGACTAGATTTCCGCGTCTGCCGAGCTACTACTGCATCCCAAACTGCTGTTGCAACGACCACATAAATCAGGCATAAATCTCGCGGTTTTCGATGTGTCGCGCCCTGCGACCGCGTGGCGGTATCACTCGCGGCAAAAGTCTCTCCGGGAGTCTCATGTTTATGAAACACGCCAAATCAATCGTGGTCGTGATGACAATCGCACGGAGGAAAAGACATGACGCAACGTCGTAGGATCATGTGGCTGGGGTTCGCGATTGTTCTGGGAATGGTTGCGGCGCAGGGCGCGCGTGGTCAGTCACCGTCCACCAGTGCCGAGAGCAGGAAGGCTCCGACGAAATCGTGCACGAGCCTGACTGCGCTGCAAATTCCTGGCTTCGATATGAAGATCACGAAAGCCGAGGGTATTCCCACAGCGCCGGCCGGTACGATCCGCATTTCGCCCTTTGCTCCCGATACGATTCCAGTTGCGGTACCGTCGTATTGCCGCGCGGACGGCGTGATGGATCAGCGTATCGGCGTCGACGGAAAGCCTTACGCAATCGGCTTTGCGATCGCTCTGCCAGACAATTGGAACGGAAGATTTTTGTTTCAAGGAGGCGGAGGCCTGAACGGCACAGTGAATCCGCCGCTTGGCATGCAGGCCGCAGGTTCGGTGCCCGGATTGGCGCGAGGCTTTGCGGTTGTATCCACGGACACGGGGCACAAGGGCGCCGTGTTTGATCCGTCATTTATGAACGACCAGGAAGCCGCCTTGAACTTTGCATACGTCGCCGTCGGCAAGGTTACGCGCGTGGCCAAACAGATCATCATGCAGTATTACGGCGAACAACCCAGCCATTCCTACTTCGTGGGATGCTCGACGGGTGGACGCGAGGCGATGCTGACGTCGCAACGCTATCCCGACGATTTCGACGGAATTGTTTCTGGCGACCCTGCCATGGAGACTGGATACTCAAACATCGGGCTTGGGTGGGCTACGGTTGCATTTAATCGGATTGCCCCAAAGGATGCGAATGGAAAGCCTGTGCCAACCAAGGATTTTTCGAGCAGCGATCGAAAGCTGATCGTCAATGCGATTCTCAACGCCTGCGATGATAAAGACGGGCTGAAAGACGGAATGATCTTCAATCGCCGGGCATGCCATTTCGATCCGGCGATTTTGGAGTGCAAGGGAGCGAAGACGGATGCATGCCTATCGGCCGACCAGGTGGATGCGCTTCACAAGGCCTTCGGCGGCCCGAAAGATTCGCGAGGCGATCAGGTCTATCCGGGGTTCCCCTATGACGCGGATATGGTGGCGGAGGCGCCAGGTCTAAGCTTTCTCCCCAGCGCCGGGCCCAACATCCTGGGGAATGTGCTCCCGTCCCTGAGCATGAACGTCGATCAGCAACTTGCAACGGTCCGAGCAAACGCGACACAGACGCTCACCGACACCGCGACTTGGACCAATCTCTCGACGTTTTCAGGTCACGGAGGCAAGCTGCTCTTCTATCACGGCACCAGCGACCCGTGGTTCTCGTTCATGGATACGGTGGGCTATTACGAACGCCTTGGGAGAGACAATGGCGGCGCGGACAAGGTGCTGGGTTGGAGCCGCCTGTATCTGGTTCCGGGCATGAGCCACTGCCAGGGCGGTCCCGCCACGCTCGATCAGTTTGATTTACTCACTTCCGTGGTCCGGTGGGTTGAGAACGGAACGGCGCCCGATTCCGTGATTGCGACGGGTAAGGACTTCCCAGGGCGCAGCCGTCCCCTATGCGCCTATCCAAAGTACGCGCATTACAAGGGTACCGGTGACCCGCAGGACGCCGCGAATTTCGAGTGTCGCGAGTAGGCGGCCCTAATTCGCGTGGGTTGCTGGGAGATCGGCGCCTCGATCGAGATCGGAGGTAACTGTGAAACAGCTGGATGAGATTGTGCCGATCAAGTTGGAGTACGTGTTTCAGATTAGCATCGATTTTTCGGAGCGTGTTTCATTTCAAACGCCTAATGGGCGCCGCTCCTACGTCCCGGCGATTTCCGGCGTCGTCGAAGGCCCGCGGCTGCAAGGCATCGTCGTGCCGCATAGCGGCGCAGACTACGCAGGCAACGGCAGACTGAACGCGCATTACATGTTGAAGGCGTCCGACGGGACGATGATCTACATCAACAACACAGGATACCTCTATCCGCTTGACGGCAAATCGACCGGAACGATCCCTCTTGGGGCGGCAATCGCGAATTTTATTTTCGCATTACACCTGTTTTTGATACGCCCGTCGGACCGCACGATTGGCTCACGCGAACTGTTATCGTTGGCACTGGCAAGCGTCACGCGAATCCCGACCACACGATCTTTATCTACTATGCGGTGCTCTAGCCGGTGGGCGTGTGGAAAAAGCGCTCGCATTTCATGAGTACGGCGCGTCCGAAAGCAGCGGAATTTCCGGCGCGCCGCGCCTCGGCCTCGCCACAAGCTAACTATGCACTCGCCGTTCTAACGCTGATCTACGTATTGAACTACGCAGACCGCGGAATCCTGAGTCTTTTGCTGGACTCGATCAAACGGGATTTTCGCGTCACGGATACCGTGATGGGACTGATTAGCGGATTTGGATTCGTCCTGTTCTACTCCCTGCTGGGCTTGCCGATCGCACGATGGGCCGATCGATTCAATCGACGGACGATCATCGCCACCGGCCTGCTTGTCTGGAGCTTAATGACGTGTTGCAGCGGATTGGCTCGCGGCGCGTGGCAGCTCGCATTCACGCGGTTCGGAGTAGGCTCGGGCGAGGCATGCGGAGTTGCGCCGTCCCATTCGATGCTTGCGGATCTTTTTCCAAAAGAGCAGCTGCCGCGCGCTCTTTCGATTATGACGGCCGGTAGCACGGTGGGAGTGTTCTTAGGATCCGTGGTCGCGGGCGTGGTGAATGAGTATCACGGATGGCGCGCCGCGTTTATCGTGGCTGGGTTGCCGGGAATTGCGGTGGCGGCGCTGTTTTACTTCACCGTCAAAGAGCCGGCGCGAGGAGCGATGGAAGAAGGCAAGGCGAGCACCAACTTGCTTTCGGTGTGGCAGACGTTTGAGTTTCTCTTTCGGCAGCGGTCGTTTCTGTACATTACTTTCGGAGGCAGCCTGATCGGGATGTCCCTCTACGGCTTTCAGATTTGGAGCCCAGCCTTCCTGCATCGAGTTCATCACCTTGGCAGCGCACGCATCGGACTGTATCAAGGCGTGATCGGCGGCCTTGGAGTTGTCGGGGTGTTGCTCGGAGGATTTCTGGCGGAAAGTTGGGGTAAGCGCGACGTGCGCTGGAGGCTGAACGTACCCGCGCTCGCGTCTATTTTGTGCTGCCCGATGTTTCTTTTGTATCTATTCGTGCCGTCCGTGCCAACTGCGCTAGTTTGCTGGGCCGTGGCGACGATATTTATGTTCGCGTATGTGGGACCTATTTATGCTGTGTACCAAATGGTTTCGAAAATCCGAATGCGCGCCCTAGCGTCCGCGACTTTTCTCTTTATTGCCAATCTGATTGGGTTGGGATTCGGCCAATGGCTTATCGGATATTTGAGCACTCGCTTGGGCGCGCGGCACGGCGATTTGTCGATTCGCTATGCGCTGGTCGTGCCGAGTCTGCTCGGGCTTGTGGCTGGTGCACTGTTTTGGGCAGGATCGCGGTACTTAGCGCACGACATCGACGTTGCGGCGACTTCCGATCCAGATTCCGGCATCGTTCCAGCTTCAGGAAACTGAGGGTATGAGGTGATATCATTCGGATTTTCGACTGGCACCGCACGAGCGTGTGGTATACGGACTAGACTCTTCCGGAGCAGGAGGATTTCGAACTCATGACTCCTATCCATTCGAGGTCGTTTTTCCGATTGGTTGTGATTTGTGCGACGGCGATCGCAATCACCGCGCCCGTGTCTGCAAGAACGGATGAAGTGAGAGATCACGGCACCGTGGTACGAATCAAAGTTCACGGCGAATCGCTTGAGGGCAATCTTGAGGGTGACTCGTCCGATCGCGACGTTTCGATCTACCTCCCTCCCAGTTATAAGACGCAATCGCATCGTCGGTACCCGGTTCTCTATCTGCTGCACGGGTACATGGACAACGACCATAACTGGTTTGGCGCGAAACATATCTTCGTCGATGCGCCGGCCGCGATCGACAAATCATTGGCCGACGACGGCGCGCGAGAAATGATCGTGGTGATGCCGAATGCCTACACGGTCTACATGGGCAGTATGTATTCGGATTCCGTGACCACCGGCGATTGGGAACGGTTCATCACGCACGATCTGGTTGCCTACATCGACTCTCATTATCGAACAATCGCAGACCGCGCGAGTCGCGGCTTGGCGGGCCATTCGATGGGAGGATATGGCACGATTCGCCTCGGAATGAAATACCCGGAGATTTATTCGAGTATTTATGCTTTGAGTCCATGTTGCCTAGCTCCGTCAGCGGGTTCGCAAAATCCCGCGATGGCCAAGGCCGACGCAATCAAGAGCGCGGCGGACTTGCAGAAGGCCGATTTTGGAACGCGCGCGATGATTGCCTCAGCGGCGGCATGGTCTCCAGATCCGGCAAAGCCGCCGCTTTACCTGGATTTGCCGTCGATTGATGGACAATTGCAACCAGAGATCGTGGCCGAGTGGGACGCCAATGCACCCCTCGCGATGCTGCCTCAGTACGTTTACAATCTCGAACGGCTCCGTTCCATCGCTCTTGATGTGGGCACCAAAGACACCCTGTTGCGCTCTGTCGAGGAGCTCGACCATCAACTTACAGCATTTGGCGTGAAACACAGTTTTGAGACGTATGAAGGAACACATATCAGCGGCATACAAATGCGTCTCGAACAAAAGGTCATGCCATTCTTTTCGAAGAATCTATTGTTCCCATCAATAAAAAAGTAAACCTCCCCAAAAAACCAACCATCGGAGCCTACTGGCATCCGGTATAAGTACTATACGGGGTCCATTTAGTACCTTAGAGCCTTTGCCATATAGGCCATGATTAAACTTTGTTAACGAGTTAAATGGTACTTGCGCTGGGACTACCTGTGCTATATTTTCGTCGATCGGTACTAACTAGCCCCGCCCAACGAATGCCAAACACGACAAAGCTCAGGGGCAAAGGATAATGGGAGAAAAGTCCAAGGTCTATATTGTCTGCTGTAACCGCTTGTTGAGAGAGTCCATCGCGCGGATTCTTTCAAAGAAGACCGACTTCAATATTGTTGCCGCCCAAGCGCCGGGCTCGACTTCGCGTGAGGAAATCATCGAGTCGGGCGCGGACGCGCTCATTTTGGATTCACTCGAATTTCTTCTCGAAGATCCGTCGGCACCCTCAGGCGTCTGCGCCCTGGGGCGCGCGCTGCGATGTCTACTGGTGGCGATGGAAGACGATCACAGCCGGTTCCTACGAGCCATTCGGTGCGGCGCACGGGGGTACGTATTGCAGGATGCTTCCGCAGTCGACGTTGTGTCGGCGATCCGGACGGTGGTGGATGGCGAAGCTGTGTGTCCGCCTCATTATGCACGGGTTCTGTTCGATTATGTCGCGTGTCAAGCCGTGGATCACCCGACCGATCGGCGACCCAGCCAATGGGGGTTAACACGGCGTGAGCGGCAACTCGTGCCGTTGATCGGGCAAGGCCTGAGCAACAAGGAGATCGCCAGCCAGCTGAGCTTGTCAGAACAGACAGTGAAGAACCACATTCATCGGATGCTGCAGAAAGTCGGTGTACCCGATCGCCTGAGCGTATTCGAAGCCTGCCGCTCGGAACGATCGGCTGCCGATACCAAGGACGGCGGGTACTTAGTTTAATACGTTTACTCGGGCGGTACCCCAAAAGTACCCTTTATTTCGATCCATTAAGTTGGCAATTCCTCGACCCGATCCCTCCCTCGGGCCCTGACACTAATTTGAACCTGTTCTCGTCGGGGTAGCTTCTCCATAATCTCGATTGCGGAGAGGATTCAATGAAAGCTATTCGGGTCCTAGTGGCAAACCGTCCGCGACTGATGCGTGAATTGGTAATTGCAACGATTTCCGATCAGCCGGATATTGAAATTGTCGGCGAAATTCCGGAAGAGTCCGGGATCGAGAGCGCCGTTGAGCAGACACAGCCCGATTTCCTGATCGTTGCGCTGGACAGGCAGGACCGGCTTCCGGAGTTTTGCCAGGGGATTCTTCAGAATCATCCCCAAATCAAGATTATTGCGATCGCCTCGGACCGAAACAGCACTGTGTTTTACTGGGCTTCGCTCCGCGTCCAGTCGAACCAGATTGAGGCGTCTGAGGCGGGCGTCCTGAACGCTTTGCGCGGAATCGCGCAGCCCACTGCGAGGTTGCAATGAGAAGGCAGAAGTGCGCTCGCTCCTTTGCCCGTCTCCAAGGCGTCGGAACGAAGACGTTGCGCGGCATCGTTGTGTTGCTCTGTCTGGCTTTGGGCTGCGGCGCAGCGATGGCCCGGCCGCAGGACCAAGATCAAACTCAAGATCAGGGTCAGAATCGGAATCGTACCCAAAATCCTGCAGCGATGCAGCGGCCCTCCGAACTGGGCAAGGAAAATATGAGTCTCGTGGCGGCTTCTGCCGCAGAAATCAAAGCTGTAGTCGCGACGGATCCGGGGTTGATGGTCGAACTGAAGCGCTGGGTTGCGAGGGACGCAACCGATCATGGGCAAATCATTGGCGAATCAGATTTGACCGACGACGCAATTTACGGTCGATTGGAATCAGACGTGCGGTTTCGCTCTGTCGCCACTTCGCTCTTGCAGCAATACGGATACCTCGTACCGAAGGTGAACCCCGACTCACCTCTCGCTAAGGAGCAAGACCTGTTGATGCAGGAGCGGGTAAAGTGGATTACCCAAGAGGAGGAGGAGGAGCGAAACCAAGAACGTACCGAGCGACGACAGGAAACGGAGGACCGCGCGAAGGCTCAGGAATGTGCTGAAGGAATTGGTACTGATTGCCCACAGAAGCCTGGGACTCCAGCGCAGACTGTGGCACAGCCGATGGGAGGGATGGCGCAGCCCAATATGCCTGCGGTATTCCCAGGGGAGTCGCCATATCTGATTAACCCGAGCCAGCCAGGTATCCTAGGGTTTCCTGGCGGCACGAATGGCGGTCTGGAGCAGGCAGAATTACTAAACACAACAGGTGAAGAGAGCGAAGGCGATCTTTTGGACTTGGGACTCAGCGGGTTGGGCGAGTCTGAGGAGCAGCAATCGTCGACCGGGCTGCCTGGCATGGGTATTGATTCTGCCTCCAGGGACTCGAATTCGCTCAATTCAAGCTCGCTTCTGGGAGGTTTGGAGGAGGAGGAAGCAGACGGAGGTGGCAATCTACTTGGAGCGTTGCAAGGAGGATCTTCATCGGGTAGCGACTTAGCGACGCTAGGTTCGTTGATGGAGCCTTCGGCCCTCGGCGAAGAGTCCCAGTTTGGTACAAATGGAACGCTCAGCCCGCTCGAGACGGTTTCGCCAGCTTATCCGCCGGGAACGCCGGTGATTCCGATGCTGTCGTATGGCCGCGGAGTCCAGCCGGAGGCGAAGGTCGAACCCGCAATGGCGCGGGTGGAGAATCCGTACCGCAACATTCCCTCACTGTATGACATGTACCTACAGGCGCAACCGCAACCTCCACTTCCCAGACGATTTGGGGGCGACGTATTCGCAAACGGCAGTCGTGATCCCGAACTGATACCCATGGATTTACCGGCGGGCCCGGACTACGTTGTGGGACCGGGAGATGGCCTGACGATTGATCTTTGGGGTGGCGTGTCTCGCCGCATCACACGAACGGTGGATCGCGAAGGCAGGGTGAGTCTGCCGGAAGTAGGGCCTGTTCTCGTCAGCGGGAAGAGCCTGGCGGATGTTCAAGAGGCCTTGCAACAGGCAGTGAGGACTCAATTCCGAAACGAATCGGCGGATGTATCTTTGGGACGCCTGCGGACAATTCGGGTTTACGAAGTAGGTGACGTTACAAATCCGGGAGCGTACGACATTAGTTCCCTGTCCACACCGCTCAACGCCCTCTTCGCCGCTGGCGGGCCGACGTCTCGAGGCTCGATGCGAATAGTAAAGCACTATCGTGGCAATCAACTTGTGCAAGAGGTCGACTTATACGATCTGCTCCTTCATGGAGTGAGAGGTGACGTCCAGCGGTTGCAAAGCGGCGACACAATTTTGGTGCCTCCGGTCGGACCACAGGTCACGGTCGAAGGGATGGTGCGCCGTCCCGCGATTTATGAATTGAAAGACGAGAAGGATTTGGCGAGTGTCCTTGAACTGGCGGGTGGGCTTTTGCCCACGGCCACGTTGCGACATATCGAAGTGCAGCGGCTCGTCGAACATGAAAAGCAGACGATGCTCAGCTTGGATATTCCCGATAGCGACAACGAAGCGGAGGTCACCGCGAAGTTAAAAGCGTTCACGATTCAAGCGGGCGATCGGATTCGCGTGTTTCCAATCGCGCAGGGCAATCAAGATACGATATATCTTGAAGGCCACGTGGTTCGTCCAGGCCGATATGCATACCATGCCGGTATGCGAGTAACAGACGTTATTTCGTCATTCAAGGATCTTCTGCCCGAACCAGCCACGCAGTACGCGGAGATCGTCCGCCTAAATCCGCCGGATTTTCATCCAACAGTTGAAGGCTTTAATCTTTCCGATGCGCTCGCGGATCCCTCAAAGGCGCCCACGCTTGAGCCAATGGATACGATCTCGGTTTTCAGCCGATTTGATTTCGAAAACCCCCCGACTGTCTCAGTCTTAGGCGACGTGCGAGGGCCTGGGACCTACCGCACGTCGGGACAAGTGCATCTGAGCGATGCCGTGCATTTGGCGGGCGGGCTTGCGCCCGACGCGGAGACGGCCGATGCCCAAGTGTTTCATTACCTACCCGATGGCAAATCGGAAATTCTGAGCGTGGACCTCCGTGAGGCATTGGCGGGAGATTCGACGCAGAACATCCTGCTGGCTCCGCGTGATCGAGTTCTAATCCACCGAAGCCCGGACGCCGAGCAACCCGCCGTTGTATACGTGCAAGGCGACGTGGCAAAGCCGGGACGCTATCCGCTGACGACGAATATGACAGTTGCAGATTTAATCCGCGTGGGCGGTGGGCTGCAGCCGAGCGCAGACACGAAGGTCGCGGATCTAACGCACTACAACTGGGAAAGCAACGATCAGTTGGGCGGCCAACATGATTCGGTTGAGCTTGCAGCCGCTCTTGATGGGGACACGAGCGCCAACGTGCAGTTGCACAATGGAGATGTGGTGACGGTCCGGCAGCGGCCCGGCTGGAACGATTTAGGGTCGTCGATCGCTGTAAAGGGAGAGGTCGAGCATCCGGGGACTTATGGAATCCGACCCGGGGAACGGCTCAGTTCGATCCTGGAGCGAGCGGGCGGCTTCCAACCGGATGCATACCCATACGGAGCGGTTTTGCAAAGGGTACAGGTGCGTGACCTGGAAGCAAAGCAACAAGATCAGCTGCTTCTAAGAGTGAAGGACGTGCAGAGGGAATTGGAACAATTGCCTGAGGGTGACGCGCAGCAGAAACAAGCAAAGGAAGCTGCTCTTGCTCAATACCAAACCACGCTGACCGAGCTGAGCTCCACACCTCCGGTGGGCCGCGTGAATATCCGGATTTCGTCGAACATCAAGCGCTGGAGAAACACGCCTGCGGATATCGAAGTCAGGGCGGGAGACACGTTGGTGATCCCCAAGAGGCCCGACTATGTGGCGGTCAGCGGACAGGTTTTCAATCCGACTGCGGTCGCGTATCGACCTGGAAAGAGCGCGAAGTGGTATTTGAGTCAGTCTGGCGGCCCAACCACGCTCGCGGACAGAAAGGATATTTTCGTGATCCGCGCGGACGGATCCGTAGTAAGCGCGAAAAAGAGCCTCTTCGGAGGGGAATCGCTGAGCGCGACTCTCGAACCAGGCGACACAGTTGTTGTGCCGGAAAAGGCTGTCGGAGGCGGGAAGAACTGGCAGAGTTTGTTCACAAGCGCCGAGGTCGCGTCGTCGATCGCGGAAGCTGTGGTTATCACGCTGCATTACTGAACGGACCTGAGGATGACCGGATGGAGGACTGGACTTGTGCTGAGTTGTTGTTTACTTGCGGCATTGGAAGCGACCAGCACGGACTGCCGCGCGCAAGATCATCCACAATCTAGCGCAGTTTCTTCCGACCAGAATGTCTCAAAGGGTCAGCAGTCCACGTCGCAATCGGTTTCTCCGGCGGATGTTTCCCCTCAGGCTCCTGATTCGGCACTCGATTCGACGGACTATGACACTAGCTTAGGCCCTCATTTGCTAAAGAGCATTGCCGAGGATCAAAAGGAGATTTGGACGAGCCCCACTCGTCTGCGATTGGTAGACGCGGACTGGCTGCTTCCGTTCGGCATGGCCGTCGGTGGAATGCTGGCCACTGACACCGAAGTCAGCAAGCATCTCTCGAATTCGCCGAATCGATTGAAATACAGCAACGATTTTTCGAATTACGGGCTTGGAGCGCTCGTGGCTGCCGATGCCGGATTGTATTTCTGGGGCCGCCTTAAGCATGACGACCACAAGCGCGAAGCGGGTTTTCTGGCTGGCGAGGCGGCAATTAACAGCCTAGCCGTCACTTATGCGGCGAAGTACGCATTCGGACGCGAGCGACCGCTGCAAGATGATTACCAAGGGAGATTCTGGCAGGGAGACGACTCGTTTCCCTCCGAGCATGCGACGGTGGCCTGGTCGGTGGCCGGCGTGCTGGCGCATGAGTATCCCGGTCCGCTGACGTCGCTGCTCGCCTACGGGATGGCGTCGGCAATCGGCATATCGCGAGTGGACGCGAAACAGCACTTTCCAACTGACGTTCTCGTGGGTAGCGCAATTGGCTGGTTCGTGGGACAGGAGGTTTATCGGCACCATCACGATCCCGAGCTCGGCGGCAGCGACTGGCAAACGTACGCAGAATCTCGCGAGGAAAAAACCGGTCGAAGCCCCACAAGCGTTGGATCTCCGTACGTTGAGCTGGACAGCTGGATTTATCCAGCCATCGAGAGGCTCGCTGCACTTGGCTACATACGCTCGGAGTACATGGGAATGCGCCCCTGGACTCGCATCGAATGCGCGGAACTAATACAAGAAGCGGGAGATGAGATTCGCGAGGATGCATCAATATCTCGAGAGGCGGATCGGCTTTATACCGCTCTTGCAGAGGAATTTGAGGGAGACCTTGACAAGCTAAGTGGAGGAAACGAGGCAGCGATCAAGCTCGAATCGGTCTACGCAACCACGACCACAATTACTGGCCCACCCCTACATGATAGTGACCATTTCGGCCAAACAATCATCAATGATTACGGGCGCCCGTACGAAGAAGGGTTTAACACGTACGACGGGTTTTCCGGTTATGGAACGGCTGGGCGTTTTGTGATTTACGTGCGAGGAGAATATCAACAATCGCCCTTTGCGCCGGGATATCCCTTGGCAGCTAGAGAAGCCATTGCTACTGCGGATGACAATCCACTCCAGCCGGCGACTCCCTTTGAAGCTACGAATCAATTCCGCCTTCTCGACACCTACGTTGCTGGGAATTTCGACGGATGGAATCTTGCTTTCGGCAAACAGAGTCTTTGGTGGGGGCCCGGTGAAGGAGGGGCGCTGCTGTTCAGTGACAATACTGAGCCGATTTATATGTTTCGCGGCAGCAGAGTTGCTCCCTTTAGCATTCCCCTTCTCTCGAACGTTCTCGGCCCGTTCAAAATCGACTTTTTTGTGGGGAAGCTTTCCGGCAATGAGTTTCCGCCGCGCCCGGTGATTCATGGGGAGAAAATTAGTTTCAAGCCGATCAAGAGCTTGGAGTTTGGTTTTGCTCGCACCGTTGAGTTCGGAGGCGTGGGTCGGGCGATGACGGCCGGCGCAATTTGGAACAGCTACGTCAGTGTGAAATCTTCGGTGAATTATAGAGCGTCCGCAAACCCCGGAAAGCGGACAAGCGGGTTTGACGTTTCTTATCAGGTTCCGTTCGTCCACAACTTCCTGAAGATTTATGCGGACTCACTCGGCGCCGACGATGTCACACCGCTCGCTAATCCTCCTCGAGCCGCATGGGATGCCGGTCTGTATGTGCCTCGGATACCCAAGATCTCAAAATTGGACCTTCGAGTCGAGGGTGGATACACAGACCCTCCTACTCCTCGAAGCAACAACGGAGAATTTGTTTATTGGGATCTCTTCTATCACGACCTTTCGACGAACAAGGGCAACATCATTGGCAGTTGGATGGGTAGAGAGGGCAAAGGCGTTCAGGCCTGGACCACATATTGGTTCAATTCTCGCAGCAGCTTGCAATTTGGGTACCGCAACGCGAAGGTTGCGAAGGATTTCATTCCATCCGGAGAAACTGTTAATGACGGCTCTGTAAAATTCGACTGGTGGTTGCACAACGACCTGAACCTGTCGGCTTCAGTACAATATGAGAAATGGCTTGCCCCAATTTTGGCGCCCGGCCCACAAACGAATTGGACTTCGACGGTTCAGATTGCTTTTTATCCGCACTCTTGGAGCTGGTAGAGCCATTTTGGCGAAGATGAGACCTTTGCGTCGAATGTCCTATGCATAACATCTCAGTGTGCAAAGGTCGAATGGTCATTATCACGTTCGTGAAAGAACGTGAGATAGCGGAAATGCGCATTGTGGCCGAACTTGAAATTAGTTTAGAGAGGCTGCGGTGACTCCGGAAAACAAATCCTTGGGACCGCACGGGCTTTTCGTCGACAACCTTGAACTTGAGCAAGGCTATGTCGACCCAGCCGAACGACGAGCCGCTCGTGAAAGGACCGCGGCTAACTTGCAACTCATCTGGGGGCGCCGGCTGTTCTTGTTCAAGGCGTTTATCTGTGGAATGGCCATTGCGATACTTGCAGCGCTCCTGCTTCCTCCTCGATATGAATCAGTCGCACGATTGATGCCTCCGGACCAACAGCCAGGCCAGGGACTCGCAATGCTATCAGGCCTTGCTGGACAATCTAACTCAGATTCGCTCATCGGGTTGGCCAGTAGCGTCTTAGGCCTGAAGACGTCCGGAGATCTTTTTATCGGAGTCTTGGGTAGTCGTACAGTCCAAGACGCCGTGGTCAACAAGTTCGACCTCCGAAAGGTCTACGGAGAGCGTGACTGGGACGACGCGCGCAAGAAACTGGCTAGTCGCACAGACCTATCGACGGACAGAAAAAGCGGGATTATCACAATTACGGTAAGCGACCGGAGCCCAAGACGTGCTGCAGCAATGACACAGGAGTATATCGACCAACTGAACCAGGTGATAACGGAGCAGAACACCTCTGCGGCTCATCGTGAACGCGTATTTCTGGAACAGAGACTGGGTCAGGTAAGGCAAGACCTTGAGGTTGCCGAGACGAACTTCAGCGATTTCGCGAGCAAGAATGCGGCACTCGACATTCCCGCCCAGGGTAAAGCGACGGTTGCAGCGACAGCGAGCTTAGAGGGTGAGTTGATTGCCGCCCAAACAGAATTGCAAGGCTTGAAACAAGTCTATGCAGACAACAATGTGAGAGTGCGATCAACTGAAGCCCGGATCGACGAGCTGCGGCAGCAACTTGAGAAGCTAAGCGGGCAGATACAATCCACGAACAACGGTGCTGATCAAACGAATAATGTTTCGCTTCCTTCCTTTCAGAAGCTTCCATTGCTAGGGGTCAGTTACGCCGATTTGCTTAGAAACGCGAAAGTTCAAGAAGTCGTTTTTGAACTGCTTACGCGGGAATACGAAATGGCTAAAGTGGAAGAAGCCAAGGAAACACCTAGTGTTAAGGTGCTCGATCCTCCGGACATCCCAGAACGTAAGTCTTTTCCCCCGCGGATTCTGATCACGATATCGGGAGGGATTTTCTTTGTCATCCTTGGTGTGGCTTGGATCGAGAGTTCTGCACGCTGGGATCGCATGGACCCGCAAGATCCCATGAAGTTATTTGCGCGAAAAGTGATTGGAGATGTCGCCCAGCACCTGCCTGGAGTTTCTACCAACGGCAGCGAGAGACACATGACATGAGTCGTGTTTTTTTTGAAACTCAGCGGGTAATCTGGGGTTAGCCTGGTGAGGTGGCGTTTCGCACACAGGCTCGCATTGTGCAGTAATCACGAAGGATGCTGATCACCTTCGCGAGGATATAGTCGGTTAAAGACCTGATGGTAAGAAGGTTAGGTCGCATAGACCTTGTAAGCGACGGGGCGAAGCTATGGTAGATGGCGGCAACACGGTCAGGGAGGTTGCGTGGTAACAGAAGTCAAAACGCGATTAGGGTACGCAGATTTAGTAGACTCTCTTTCCTGCACGCCAAGGCTTAACCGTCCGGGCGCTTATCTGGAGCCGCACTGGTACGCTGCACGCACGCGTGCTAATCACGAAAGGCTGGCGTACGAGCGCTTGTTGCAGCGTTCCGTCGATTCCTTTCTTCCGACCTACGCATCGGTACGGCGCTGGAAGGACCGGCATGTGCATTTGCAGATACCGCTCTTTCCGGGATACTTGTTCGTAAACATAGCACTGGGCGATCGTCTCCGCGTGCTCGAGGTGCCAGGCGTGACGCGTCTGGTTAGTTTTAATGGAAAGCCGGTCGCACTGAACGAAACTGAAATCGGGGTCTTGCGGCGAGCCTTCGCCGAGGGCACCTCGGCCCAACCTCACCCATACATAGCCGTTGGTCGAAGGGTTCGTGTGATAAGCGGTCCCTTCCGAGGCGCCGAAGGACTCCTTGTCAAACAAAAGAGCAACTTCAGGGTCATTATCTCCATAGAATTGATCATGCGTTCGGCGATTATCGAAGTCAGCGCGGCAGATATCGAGCCGGTCGTCTGGTCGCAAACCATGAGCGATGGCACTTGAGACAAATATGGTCTGTCGGATTGGTAAGGACCGGAGACTGGCCGAACTCTCGCGCATTCTCTAGTGCTGAGAAACGGCAATGGATACTCACGCCTTGCGTGATTGAAACTATCGACATCACTCGTAGAGCCACAAACTGTCAATAATGGGAAAGAACGAGGACCGCAAGCACTTCCAGACCATCACTGCAAGGTTTCGCCGATGCATGTAACGAGTGCCGCACCCGAACGAACTTCGAGAGTTGCCGGAGCCTCGCCTCTCCGCAATCAGAGTTCTTTTCCTCAACAAGGTAACCGGTCTACCCATTTGAAGGCATCGTTTGCGCTTCGAATAAGGAGCGGGTTGTGGGTTCAAGTGGGATATGTGCTGCTCGATATATGTTTCGTGTCATTGAACGCAATCGCTGCATTGTACTTGCGTTTCGGACACGGGCAGCACCACGGAGTCTTTTGGGGCGGGGGTAAAAGTCTCGCTTCGGATATTGGACTTCGCCAGTATGGTGCACTGTTTTTGGTTTACGTAGTCCTCATAGTGTTGTTTTGTCAAAGCCGGCATCTTTACCGCACCTTGCGCGAACGAACAGCAGCAGGCGAATCGTTGGCGGTAGCCTGGGCCGTCGCTAGCGCAACTCTTCTGCTCACTGCCTTCATTTTCGTGTCTGGGGTAAAGATATTTTCTCGTTTCGTAGTTCTCTTCTGCGGTGGGCTGAATCTAGCCATACTAATAGCTTGGAGGTTGGCAAGGCGTCAGTTAGTGATTAACCGCGTCACGCAAGGAGTCGGTGCCCGTAATGCGTTGATTATAGGTGCTGGCAGGGTCGGACAAGCGCTTGCTACTCAGTTCGAACAAAATCGCCTACTAGGGTACTGCGTAAGAGGTTTTCTCGACGGAAATCATATGGGAGATCCCCGTATCTTGGGGAAAATTGAGGATTTTGATCGCGTCATTCGCGCAGAATTTGTGGACGAAATATTTATCACTATCCCTTCCGAGCGCGAACTGGTTAAGCGAGTAGCCGCGGAGGCGAGACATCTGGGTCTCGATGTGAAGGTCATCCCCGATCTTTACGATGGTCTCGGTTGGAACGCCGAGGTTCATTATCTCGGAGATTTCCCTGTAATGGACCTTCACAGCAAGCCTATTCCAGTCATTGGCTTATTTCTCAAGCGGGTATTGGACGTCGCCGTCGCCGCGACTGCACTCACTTTGCTGTCTCCATTTCTTGCAATTCTTGCCATTGCGATCAAGCGAGATTCTCCTGGCCCGGTGCTTTATCGTTCAGCACGGGTTGGAAAAAAGGGACGGAAATTCGTGTGTTACAAATACCGAACTATGGTGGCCAACGCTGACACACTCAAGGAAGAGCTGCGCTGTCGCAATGAACGGGAGGGGCCTTTCTTCAAGATTTTGGACGATCCGCGGATCACG
Source organism: Candidatus Acidiferrales bacterium (assembly GCA_030037435.1). GTDB lineage: Bacteria > Acidobacteriota > Terriglobia > Acidiferrales > UBA7541 > Palsa-295. Next base: position 19,401 of record JASHRI010000515.1, read on the forward strand.
CGACTGGGAAAGGTGCTGCGCAAATACAGTCTAGATGAGTTGCCGCAACTGTGGAACGTACTTCGCGGGGACATGAGTTTGGTTGGCCCACGGCCTCATCCGCTCGACGATTATGAACGATACGACCTGGAGCACCTTCGCAGGCTCGATGTTAAACCAGGAATTACAGGCCTGTGGCAGGTCACAGCGCGTCAGGACCCGTCATTCGCTAAGAATATGTCCCTCGATTTGGCCTACATCGAAAACTGGCACTTCACACGAGATCTGAGAATTCTTCTGAAGACCATTCCCGTGGTGCTGAGGGCTTCAGGAAGCTAATTTCTCGGCTGCGGATGGCCCACCTACTTAAGGCGGCACTGAAGATCGAGAACGCTTTCCATGAGTACCGAATGGGGATATCGACCCGTGGTCTGTACGGCTTCGCCCCTGGCGACTGGAGCCATGAGGAGCACATCTATTACGGGACCGTTCCATTCAGAGGGATTTTTCGAATTCTGGATTTTTTGGACTTGAAGAATACTGACGTAGTCGTTGACCTGGGCTGTGGCAAAGGGCGAGTACTTTGTTGCGCCGCGATGTACAGCGTCCAACAGGTAATTGGCGTAGACGATACCCGAGACTTATGTGATGTCGCCCTCAATAACCTGCGCCGGCTTAGCCGAAAACGAGCGCCTGCGGCGGTTATTCACGGCAAGGCGGAGCAGTTCGACTATTCGTTGGGAACTGTCTTCTACTTGTTCCATCCATTCGGCCCGAATACACTTCGATCCGTGATCTCTCGCATGAGCATCGGGCTGAGGCAGATACCCAGGCTCGCTCGTCTTGCCTACGTGAATCCACGACATGATTCGGTTCTCAAAGATACAGGAGTGCTGGAGCGCTATGAGCATTGGGCCCATCAGACCCCCCAGTCACGCTTTGTCTGCTATCCTGTGTCTTTCTGGAGGTTTCGAATCTGACCGGATCCATCGGGGGATTTGTGGCTGAGGCCGGCTCCTCGTGGGATGTCTCTCAGGACTCCTCGAATCGTCAGTTTTATTTCTACAAGGGCCGAGTCGCGCTCTACGCATTGCTGCGGGCCTTGAGGGTTTCTCCAAGTGACGAAATAATTGTACCGGTATACACATGTCCCGCGGTCATAGAGCCAATACAAGCTTTGGGTTGCCGCGCAGTCTACTGTGACATCGAGTGGAGGACGTTTGGCCTCTGTCCGGAACGGTTCAAATCTTCGATTACCAATCGTACAAAGGCGGCAATCGTCCAGCACACTTTCGGTGTGCCCAGTCTTATAGACGAACTGCTGTCAGTGGCGCGATGGGCCGGGATATCAGTTCTAGAGGACTGTTGCCACGTGTGTGCGTCAGCTTATCGAGGAAAACGCTTGGGCTTTTTTGGCGCGGCGGCGTTCTACTCCCACGACTGGGAGAAGCCGTTGTCCGTGGGCGGCGGCGGAGTGGCAATCGTAAACTCGCCGTCACTGGCCGAGTCGGCTAGTAGACTCTACTACTCAGAATTTGAAGCCGCCAGTTTCCACGATGAAAGGGAAATTATTGCGAGAACTGCCGGTGTGGCCGCCCGCAGGTTAGCGCGAACTTATGCTCGGGGCCTGATTCATCGATTGCGCTCCCACAGTCAGGCTGAACAAATCTGCGATCGGCTTCCAATGCATCACGCCGAGCTTGGGTCGGAGTATCAAAAGAGAATGCCAAGGTCATTGAAATACCGTCTACGCCAAATACTGTTGAATCCTCGTCAACGGATTTCTGCACGGAAATGGACAATCAATCGATACGAGGCTGGCTTTCGGAGCATAGGCATCAAATGCTACAAAGAGCCCGAGGACTGCGATGTCATTCTGTGGCGCTATCCGCTTTTGGCTTTGGACAAAATAAGGCTCTTGCAAGAAGCTCGTGAATGCGATGTCCGGCTAGTCGATTGGGGCGCGACCCCGTTGCGCTGCCTTTCTCTCGCGACTTCGAAGCCGAACCACGAACGTCGCTTTCCGACAGCCGAAGAAGTCACGAGCCAGGTCGTCACCCTGTGCCTGAATGAGAGGCAGGACGATGCCGAGGTGGATAGAACACTTGAGTTTCTTTGTAAAATGAAAAAGTCTGGCTTCATCTAAGCGCCACTGCCAATATAAAAAGGGGAGGACATAACTTTCTCCATATGATGATCTTCGAACGCCGGGTGGGCGGTCTGATTCGTTATCGGAAGATTTTTTTCCCAACGTCTGAGGCGGCCCTTCAAATTAGTAGGTCCGTTCTGTTGACTGAGGTTGTCCGACTGTTCGGCGTTTTCGGCGATCTCGGCGTGCCGCCTAACGTCGTCAGGCATCGGCAGCTCTTGACCGTTTGGGTGGATCTTTCAGTCGGACTTGACCGTGTCTGGGGCGGCATGAAGAGGAAGAGCTGTCGCTACGAAATTCATCGGGCCGAGAAGATGCTGAGTCGCGTGACGATTGAAATTAACTCCCCAAAAGCGATGAAGGACTTCTTAAGCGTTTACAATCACTTCGCCGAAACAAAGGGTCCAGTTCCGCGGTTGAGTGCTCCTAAATTGAGCCAATATTCAGCTAATGGCGAGCTGCTAATGGCCTATCTAGATGATCGGCCCCTCTGTGGCCACTTGCTGCTGTGCGACCGTAGCGCAGGCATCGCCAGGCTCCTTTATTCGGGGAGCCGGCGACTCGAATCTGCCGAGGACGCTGCGGCTTGTGGCGCGCTGAACCGCTATTTGCACTGGTATGAAATGCAGCGCTACCACGCTCAAGGATTCGTCACCTATGATCTTGGGGGGATTCGAACTCAACTGCATCCAACTGCGCAATTCAAATTGTCGTTGGGTGGCACCATCGTGACAGAGCATACCTACCTGCTAAGCGGCTCGCGTCAAATTGCAAAGCTGGGTAACTTTCTGTATGAGAAATTCCTCGAAGAATCTCCGAATGTATCCAAGGTTGACTTCCCCAATCGTCTTATGGACGCAAACGGGCCAGGCTAGCCGGACGCGTCGAGTAAATCCCATTGGATTTCGGACATCACAAGAGACATACTCAGAACTCAGATCCTAGGGAACAAACTGATGATTGACACACGAAAATTTCTGAAGGCGTTCGCGGGTCCACGTGAGACCTTCATTGGCGTGATCGATCGACTGAGATATCCGATGTACAAGCGCTACGTCGGCCCCCCAAGATTATACGAAGCGCTTGGCCGATATCAATTTGATGTCTTGATTCGATGGGGGCTCCGCCCTGAGCATTCCCTGCTTGACATTGGTTGTGGTTCGCTACGGGCGGGTAGGTTCTTTATTCACTATTTGAACCGGGGAAATTATTTTGGCATCGAACCGAACAGTCACTTGGTGAAGGAAGGAGTTACGCATAACATCGGCGACGATACGATCACGCAAAAGTGCCCGACGTTCAGGTATGATGGCGACTTTAATTTGAGCGGATTCGGACGGGAGTTCGATTTTATTCTGGCACATTCGATCTTTACACATGCGGCCCAGCATCAAATCGAGAAGTGTTTCGACTCAGCTCGATCCGTAATGTCCCCGAGCTCTCTTTTCTTTGCGAATTACAATCGTGGCCAGTGCGATTATCTCGGCAAGGAGTGGATCTACCCCGGCCACGTAGCGTTTACCTTCGAATCTATTTCAAGCTGGGCGAAGAAGTCAGGGTTGGCGTGCAGCGAATTGGATCAGGAGCATCCTACAGTGGCGTCGTGGATTGTGGCCTATGATCCAAGCTGCCATCCCCTGATGACGGATTCTCGATAGAAATGGAACTCTCTCCAAAGGTCGACGCTTGACCGCCACCAGCGAGCAAAGTCGCAGCGCGAGCCTAGGCTGCCATTATTAATAACAAATCGTCGGATAACATCGATACTGTTTGGTTAGCCAGCGCTTCTTTCGTCACGTTGGCCGGCGGTTTCTTGGGCCGCGCCCTTCAAGTGGGATGTCAGATTTCGCTGGCTCGGTTTCTGGGACCGGCTACTTTTGGCCTGTACGCCATAGGATGGGCAGTGCTGAGGGTCGCCAATGTACTGTCACCAATCGGCGTGGACAGCGGGGTGATTCACTTCGCGTCCAGCGAGATCGTAAAGCTCAATCGTCAGCGCCTCGGTCGGATTCTCGTGGAATCGATGACCCTGGCGATGTTGTCTGGAGCACTCGTTGGGCTGGCGCTGTGCGTGGCCGCGCCTGCGCTGGCGCACCGAGTATTCCATAAGGGTTCGGTGCTGCCGACAATTTATGTGTTCGCTGCCGGGGTCCCGCTTGCTGCGGGATTGAGAGTAGCCTCGGCATCGACAACGGTCTCCCAGTCGATGAAGTATAGCGTGTATGCGGAATCGATCGCGCAACCCGGTACCAATCTGCTCTTAATCGTAGTTTTCTATCTAGTCGGCTGGCGGCTCTTGGGAGCTGTCTTGGCAACCGTGATTTCCTTCGGCGCGGCTTTGGCCGTAGCACTGCACTATGAACGGAAGCTTTTTCCAGAGTTTCAGTATTTAGGTGGCCGCCGTTCCTTGGCGGCTGGGCGTGAGCTGTTGAAGTTTTCGTTGGTTGCTTGGCTTGCTAGCGTCTTTCTGAACGTCATGCCATGGATCGACCGACTATTTGTGGGCGCTTACCTACCAGCAACAGAGGTTGGAGTTTACCAAGCCGCTGCCCAGACGTCAGTACTTCTTAGCGTTATCGCGGGGGCACTAAATGCGGTCGTCAGCCCGCGTATTTCGTCCCTTCACCACAGCTCCCAACGAGAGCGGCTCCACCAAGTGTATAAGGTAGCGACGAAATGGATGGTTTATACGAGTGTTCCGATCCTGTTGCTATTCTGTTCTGTACCCAAGCAGGTGCTCACGCTGCTTTATGGAGGCAGCTACGTCAACGGCTCCAGACCGCTGATCATCCTCTCGATTATGTGGATGATCGACGCAATGGCCGGGCCGGTTGGAATTTTACTTATTTTCACCGGTCGTCAGAAGGTTGTGTCAATTGTCGCCGCAGCCGGAATGTCACTCTGCATTGGTCTTAACTATTTGTTTGTCCCTGGATATGGGGCGGTCGGCGCGGCCATGGCGACCGGGCTGACTAATAGCGCTATGATGTTGGCGCTGTTGCTTGCGGCTCGCATCATGGTTGGAGTTTGGCCGTTTGACAAGCGCTGGACCAAGGGGGCCTTGGCGACCGGGGCATCAGTGGGTGCGCTTGTGCTCGCGGCGCACGTTCATGTGCAACCGGTGCTGCCGAGTGTGCTGTTTCGTCTAGCTTTATCAACGACTGCGTTCGTGGGTGGACTGCTCCTGCTCGGACTTGACTTAGAGGATCGCGAGATGCTTCGAGTCCTCAAACATTATTTGGTTGCTCTCACCAGGGCTGCAAGGACTAACGTAGCTTGAGCTTCCGGAGAAAGGTCACGCGATGCAATACTGCAAAATAGACTCGCAGCATTTAGTTACCGACGACTGTTCCCAGAGTGGACGCTCCTAACCGGCTCGTATGGTCGAAAGACCGACCAGCTTTGATCCGATTCCTACTCCTGTGCATTCCGCCAAAGAGCCGCAGATAGTATTTTTAATTTCGCTACCCCGGAGCGGTTCGACGCTTCTTCAGAAGATTTTGACTGCTCATCCCGAGGTCGCATCGACCGGCGAACCATGGATTCTCCTCCCGTTGGCATTCCTGGACAGCGAGCGCACGATCGAGGCTATCTACGATCACGCCAATGCAGCCAGGGGCATTCGGGAGCTAATAGGGAACCTTCCTAAAGGTCGTCAATCCTACATTGCCCATCTTAGGCAGTTTTGTATGGGTATTTTTCAAGACCTAGCACACGGCGCACCCATTTTCCTTGATAAGGACCCACGCTACTATTTGATCCTGGACTTCCTTGTGGAATTGTTTCCGGAAGCCAAGTTCATTTTTCTGTTTCGAAACCCTTTGGATGTCATGTCGTCGATGATAAATACGTGGCTCAGCAATAAACTAACGTTGCATGCCTACCACATCGACCTCTACGAAGGAGTGCGACTGATGAGCAGAGGGTGTCGAGTCCACGCCAATCGTGGCATCGACGTACATTATGAGCAGCTGGTACACGAACCGCGAGAGGAGATAGCAAGGATCTGCCGGTTTCTGCAGATCTCATACCGCGACGACCTTCTCGTAAATTTCAAGTCTGTGGACTTCGGTGGATCGATGGGTGACCCAACCGGAGCCCTTCAATATAACGAGGTCTCGCCTGCCTCAGTTAACATTTGGCCAAAAAAACTGAACAATGTCTATCGCCTCAGGTTCGCACGCAAATATCTTAAAGTGCTCGGTAATGATGTTTTGGCTCCATGGCGCTTCAGCGTTGAGGAATTCGATCGGACGGCTAGCAAGATGAATGTGCGCTTTGCCGGGTCGCTGAAAGATATGGCCTACCGTCAAATGAGCGATGCCTGGCGGCTTCTTTCAGGCACGCGCATCAGGAAAATGCTTCGCGAGCGCAAGTATCGCGAGGTTTATCTTATTCGGTAGATGATGGGGGAACTTGCTCGATGGTTTCGCGAGATTCCTCAGGTGCTTCAACACATCAGTTACATCTGACAATCGAGCATGTTCCTCCCCTGAAAGTCCTTTACGTCAGTTTTAGGTCGCAACACTTATCTCGATGTTTGCGCGTGTCGCGGGATACGCCACCAACGGTTGGGGGTGGGCGTGAACACATACGCTTGTGACTCAAATCAGAGGTTCTGACGACTAACGGAGCGGAGCATACTTGTCTCAAGGTGCACCTCTGAACGGCTTGCGATTGCTTGTAGTCACGTCTTTATTTCCTCCTGCCACAGGGGGGGCATCCGAGGACTTTCGCCTTCTAGCCGCTGCGTGGCAGGAATGCAGCGCCATCAACCACATAGTCATACTGACAGAACGTCGAAAGGGAAGTCCAAGACGAGAGGACAGAGGGAAAATTCTGATTCGACGAGTCCTTCCGTCCCGAGACACGAATCTCCGACTGAATGCGGCGCTGCGCATGATTCGCTCGGCCTTTACCTACCCGCTACTCACCCTTGCGATTGTCTGGCACATGCATCGGGAAAGCACTCGCGCTGTGCTGGTACACGGCCGATATGGCAGAAAGAGCTTCCTCAGGATATTGAAGTTGTGCGGCGCGAAGGTAGCGGTATTTCTCTCTGATCACTATACATCGCCAAGAAACTTATCGCATTGCGATGCGATAATTTGCATAGCTGAGAACGTTCACGATCGTGCCACTCGCGACCTAGGGCCCACAAGCAAGATCCACTACGTCCCATTGCCTTTCATTCAACCAAGTTCAGCTCCGAGTTCAATGTCCAACCTTCCGAGACCATACTTTTTGTTTATCGGTACTGCTTGCGCGCAGAAAGGTGTCGACGTGTTGCTTGAAGCGTTTGCAGTGTTCCGACGGGAAAAACCGGGGTTTCGATTGTTGTTAGCCGGTCCAATTCGTGAGTACTCCCTAACACGTATAGCGGGCAGCGGCACAACTTTTCTTGGGGAAGTAGATAGGTCGAGAGTGCTCACGTTAATCCAACAAGCCGAAGCAGTTGTATTACCCTCTAGATCGGAAGCCCTGCCGCGCGTTTGCTTGGAGGCCATTGCCTTAGGGACAACTGCGATCTGTCCGCCGGGTGTTCCCGAGCTTGAGCGAGCTTGTCCGGAATGGGTACTCCCAAGTATTACACCGCAAAATGTGTTAGAGAAACTTCGTCAGGCGGTAAATTCATCGTTCCAGGTATCCTTTCGGTTCGAGAAACATGATTCTAGGCTTGTCGCCCATCGAATCGCCGAAGTCTGCTCGGCTATGTTAGAGGACGCCGACGATTCTAAAAGACTGCGGGCACCCGGGCTTCCTTTTTAGGAGGAGTGAACTGATCCCTATTGGGCTCGGGATTTCGAGGTCGCGGACTTCCATATGTCGCCGCTAAGGGAAAGAGAGGATGTCAACGACCAAGGCTTCGTCCTCGGTGAATCACTGGGCGAAGCGAATATAAGCGCAAGAATTGCGGTGTTTGACGAGCTCGAACCGATCGGCCAGGGCGGTACCTTTGCCGATATAGGTTGTGGCCGCGGCGAGTGCAGCTTGGAACTAGCGAGACGCTGCAGCCGCATCTTGCTCGTTGACGTACGCCCGCAAAATATCGACGCAAGTAGGGCTCGAATGGCACGCCTCAGTGCAACAAAGGCGCACTACTATTGCGCTGCAGCGGAGTTACTGCCGATCGCAGACGCCGTTTGTGATGCAGTGTTTTTGGTCGAGGTATTGGAGCACGTTCGCGAGGTCCCGGAGACCTTACGAGAAATCTTTCGGATCTTGAAACCGAGTGGTCGCTGCTACTTGAGTGTTCCCAACCGACTCTTTCCATTTGAGAACCATCCCGTAAAGTTTATGGGGATAACCGTTACACCTAAGTTATTTCCACTGCTAACGTGGTGTCCTCCGCTACATAATCGAATGGCCACTGCCCGTATATTTACCCCCGCTGAGATCCGCCGAATAGCGGCAAAGACCGGTTTTCAACCGCCCAAGGTCGGATATGTTATGCCGCCTTTTGAAAGGAGCGGACTGGCCTTTCTGCGCGGATTCACAGGGGCGTGGAGTCGATCGCCCCTGCGAGTTTTCGGAGTGAGTATCGCTGCCGTTCTCAGGAAGCCTGATCTAACAGATCATCCCGCGGGGCGTGCAGAGAGGCGCTTCCTGTGATTTTCCTCACCGGCGACGTACATCAAATGGCCCCACAGATGGGGGACCAAAAGCGACTTTCTGCTGGATTGACGGAAGTTACCTGCTGTGAGCCGTACCTAGAGCTTGCGAACAAACATTCCGTGTGCCCCACTCTTTTCTTCACTGGACTTGCAGTGAAAAGGGAGGGGGACTCCGTGTCTCGTCTCGCGCAGCGATACAGTTTTGAAATAGGCGGTCATACGTACTCGGCGAATAGCCCCCGCGCGTTATACGGCTTGTCCCGTAGGCTACTGGGATTGGCAAATGGCCCTTACTGGTGGCAAAGGAGAGATATGTCCCTTACAATCAGGTGCATCCGCGAAAGGACCAATGTGTCAGTGACCTCTTGGCGAAATCATGCATATCGAACGGACCGTAACACTCATAAGATCGCCGCGAGCCTTGGAATTCGCCGCGTATCTAATTGCGTCACCGGAGTGGAGGGAACCATCCGACCCCTCGACGGGATCTTCGAGGTGCCGATCAACACACCGCCCGATCACGAATCGCTCGGTCACGACTACCATGCCCGGCGATTCCGCTCGGTCCACGGCTGGGTGGATGAGGTTCTTCGCCAGGTTGAATACCAGCAGGCGCATAACTTGCCTTCGGTGATTCTGGCGCACCCGCTGTGTATGTTTGTCGAAGAAAACGGCTTGGCTGCTTTTGAGCGCTTATGTGTTGCGATTGGAGGAGGCCAGACCGCTCCCATGCGTGAATGCACCTAGCTTCGCAACGGGCCGATGCCCTAGAAAGTGCTAAGGCCTCGAAAGATCAGGACAAATGTCCAAAGTAAACTGCCAGATTCCGGTGCCCGCAGGCAACGACCTTAGGAATGCTTAAGTCAATCAGATCGTCGGCGCTCGCTTTGGGCCGACCCATACACGTCCTGCTCCGCGGCCGCAAGCTGAAGCTGTTCAAGGCTCTTTTACCGAGGTGTGCAACGGACTGCACACTCCTGGACGTCGGTGGTGGGACAGGTATAGCCGGGGAATTCTGTCAACTATACTCATTTTTCGGGCAGGTCACTGTCGTCAACATTCGTATACCCCCGGTGAGCACCGACCTTGTCCGAGGGCTTGTACGTCGAGTCATTGCAGACGGGTGCGGCCTTCCCTTTGAGTCGTGTGCGTTCGATTGGGTATTCTCGAATGCGGTAATCGAACACGTTGGCCCTTGGGAGAGGCAAAAGAGCTTCGCGGACGAGATTCGCCGAGTCGCGCGTAGAGGGTATTTCGTGGCGACCCCTAACAAATATTTCCCGGTCGAACCACATACATACCTTCCGTTTTATCAATTCTTATCCTCAAATTGGCAGAGAAGGGTTGTGCGCTTCTCACCGGGCTACATGCGAGAATATGAGGACATCAATTTGCTCTCCCGCCGAGACTTGAGGGTTCTATTCCCCGGTGCCCGTGTGATTGATTCAGGCTTTCCACTGTTCGGAAACAGTCTCGTCGCTTATTACAAGAGATAGAAGTATGCGCATTGGAGTCGACCTTACCGCGATTTGGCGGCCAGCTACGGGAATGGAGAACGTGGCCATCGAAATGACCCGTGCCCTCTTGCGCGCCGACAAAGTTAATCGTTATATCTTGTTCTTCGCTGGGGTGGTTCATCCGGCGTTTGAAGAGTTCAGCGGTCGATACGAGGCAGTCCTGGGCCCTGTAGCCCACGAGGCGCTATTGAAGAACCTCTGGTTTCCAAAGGCGGCCTCCGCTGCCAGGCTGGACTATCTGCATTTTCCGATTTTCCCACCCCCGCTTTGGTGCCCGTGGACCACAGGGTGGACCGTACCGGACGCTACGCCGTGGATGTACCCGGATACCATGAAAGCTAGTTCGCGGTGGTATTTCCGCCTGTTGGGCGGGCGAGCAGTTCGGAAAAGTCGCATCTTGATCACTGACACGGAGTCCGCACGCCAAGATCTCCTTACGTATTTGCGTATTCCCCCTGACCGGCTGCATGTCATATATCCGGGCGTAAAGCCTGTCTTCCGAGTCCATCGAGACGCGCATGTCTTTGACGAGGTCCGACGACGCCATGCCCTGCCCGCAAACTTCATTTTGTTCGTTGGCACCATTGAACCACGGAAAAATTTGCGTCGACTCCTTCGAGCTTTTCGAATGTTGAAAACGGAGCGCAATTTTGCCCCAAGCTTGGTTATCGTAGGTAGAAAAGGCTGGCTCTACGATTCCGTTTTTTCCGAGCTGGCGGATGAGGAATTCAGGGCTTCCGTCACCATCACTGGCTATGTCAGCGATGAGGATTTGGTGCAAATTTACAATATGGCTGACTCATTTGTGTTTCCATCTTTATATGAAGGCTTTGGCCTGCCGTGTGTCGAGGCGATGATGTGCGGATGCCCCGTCATTACCGCCAATAGAGGCGCCTTGCGAGAAGTAACGGGTGACTGTGCCCTGCACACTGACCCCGAAGATGTCAGGGCTATCGCGGACGCTATCTGGAAAGTCTCACGCGACTCGACTTTGCGGAACAGGCTTGTTTCGAATGGCCCGGGTCGTGCGGCTCTGTATTCGTGGAGCACCTATGCCGAGCGCCTGCTCGATCTCATGGGGCGACTATCTTGAATGGCGATAAAAAGAAACGGCACGCTGGCTCGCAGGCGGCAGGTGGGAGACTGGGCCTGATGCAGAATTCAGCTCACGGCCGACGAAAATAGCGTGACACTGGATCTCATTGTTACGGCATTGGCAAGCCTCCTGCTGGTGTTGTGGTGGAAGGAGCGCGTCCTTTACGTAATTTTTACCTGGGCCTACGTCCAGAATTTCGTTCTGGCATGGATGTACACCTCCGGATGGGCCGGAAAGGACCTGTGCCAAGCGCTGCTTATCTCCAAAGAATTCCTCTTATTGTGGCTATTCGTGTACTTCCTACCGGTCCTTTTTCGGTATGGACGCGGACGCTGGACTCTTCCCGTGCAAGCGCTCGCAGTTTTCACTGGTTGGTGTGTTCTGCGCTATGCAGCGGCGGTGGTCTTGCAAGGTCAGGGATTTTTCGAAAATCTCTGGAACCTTCGAATGGCTTGTTTCCCGTTCCAGATCCTGACGGTAGCAATCGGAGTTGCCTTCGTGAAGCCTCAGTTCGCAACTAAGTTTATCCGCCGCATGGTTTATCTCGTGGTTTGCCTCGCTGCGGTTGGGATTGCGCTCTATCTGCTTCCTGGTCCCACTTTTTGGCGCGATCATGTGGACATCGCGACTTACAACATCGATGTAAAAGGCGACACGACAGCGCTTGACGAACCTGGAGCCGCCTTAGCGGCCGCCGCTGGAACAACTGGGAATGGTCTCGCCGGTGTGGAGGAGGAAAACCCCGCGGAGTTCCTCGCGTTTTCAAATTTCCGGGCGTTTGGAACCGTTGGCGATGCTATCGGCTTTGGGCATTTTGTAGCGTTTCCCGTTTTGTTGCTGGCGCTCTGGTGGAGGCGGAATTGGAAATCCGCGTTGATGCTCTTCATCACGTCAATCGGCTTGTTTTTCAGTTTTACTCGATCGGCGTGGATTTTTGTCGCGGTGGGTTTGGTATACGCACTATTGCGAAGAGGATACTATCGCGTTCTTTGCAGCGCGGCTGGACTGCTCGTTCTTGCCATGTTCATATGGCAACCGTTGCGGGATTGGCTCTACACGAGCATGGCGGTGTTATCTTGGAGCAGCCCGGATAGCGAGCATGCCGAAGGATTCATCGGTTTTTATAAGACCCAGCTTTGGAAGGTCGGAAACATCTTTGGCCAGGGTATGACCGCGCGTGTCTCTGAGAGCGGCTATGCTGTTCTTCTTATTCGTTATGGTCTACCCGCAGTTATAGGCTTCGTCTTTTTCTGCGTCGTGCTATATAAGAGTTTTCGGAAGACGTCACTTCGGGGAAAACCGCTGTTCTTGGTGGCTCAAGCAATTCCCTTGGCCATGCTCGTGACCTTAAACTTCTCCTATTATCCCTTTGGCTTTATACCCTACCTTCTCACGTGGTTCGTCCTGGGAGTTTGTTTAGTCGTCGCCGGCGCCACGGGCGGAGCTCTCAACGGCATCGGTGGAGCTCAACCGCAGGCTGTGCAAGGGGGCACGCTTTGAACGTGCAAATGGGATCGCTAAAACGGGGCATTGGAAGAGACGAAAGTGCTCCTCCGTGGCGATTTCGGTGCGGTGAGCTCGCTTTGTTTTCAGCACCAGCCGAGTTCGTGTTTGGTGGGAACGGTCAATTTATTCAGGTCGTCACCGTGAACGCCGAGATTTTCGTGTTGGCCCACGAGGACTCGCGCTTGAGGAGTCTTCTTCGCAGTACGGTCAACACCGTAGACGGTCGCATATTACAATGGACCTGTGGTCTTTTGTATGGTGGGCGACATGTCAATCTCCTTAAGGGGGCAGATTTCATTCATGACTTGTGTACTTGGTGCTGTGCAAGAAAGCAGAGACTTTATTTGCTTGGCTCGAGCCAGGCGTCGAACGCCGCGGCAGTTTCTGTACTACGCAATTCCTATCAAGGACTGCAGGTTGATGGCTTCGGGCCTCCGTTAGAGGAGTCGCCTTTTGCCCCTTCACTTCGCCTAAACATCTTGGGCGAGATTGCCCGGTGGCGACCCCATCACTTAGTCGTTTGCTTCGGTCCTCCCAAGCAGGAATTTTGGATCCAAGAAAATGCCGGCGAATTGGCCGGGTTGGGGGTCAGGCGTGCCTACGGATTAGGTGGTACGATCGATTTCCTATCGCGTCATCGTCGACGGGCTCCGCACTGGGTTCAGTTCATCGGAGCAGAATGGTTTTTCCGACTGCTCTGTGAACCACGGGCGCGTTTTCGGAAGACCGTCACAATGTTCAGGATGCCCTTGTACGCGCTGAGGACCAAGCGGAGTGCTCAGCAGCTGGAACTGCCTTTAGGCGCCGCGGAGTAACGGAAAGGTAAACTTATCACGAACTTTAACGAAGTCGGGCTGGTCTTTACGTCGCTGTGGTCATCGCCCCAATTACGTCCATTTGGGAAGAGGTCGCCAGGAAGTATCGAATACCGAGAGCGTACCTCATTACCCGCTTCAGTTCTTGACCGGTACTAAAACGCTCCGCAGTTAATAAGCAATTTATCGCTCGCCGTCCATGCGCTTGCAGCGGTCAGGGTGACACTTGATACGGTAAAGGCTGTCTCTCGCGTCACGATGTTGGTGCTCATATCGCTAACCTGGCAGGACCATCCGTTCACAGCAGCAGGAAGACCGATCACTCCGCTTGTGGCCGTGCCGCCCGTCCCAACGTTGATCTCAAATGCTTGGGTTCCGTTCTGTTGAATAATGCTGGCGCTGGTTCCGAAGCCCGATGAGATCGTTGGGGCAGCGCCAGAGGCCACAATATTGTTCGTAACCGTGTTGTAGATTCCAGCATATGAAAGCGAGGGAAGCGCGGGGTCGTACCCTGTAAGAACGTCCCCTCCCGTGCAAGGGTCAGTCGATGAGCACCGACTTTCAAAGTATCCATCCAGACTGATTGTTCCCGCACTCGCGCTCTGCGACATGGCGGCGGCATTGTAGCGAGTGATGTCGCCGCCGCTGTCGTTTTCGACCGAGTCCGCAACGAAATCAGGGCCGATGTTGGAATGCAAATCGGTTTGCATCAATGAATCCGAGGTAGCCTGCATGGCACCTGTGGCGATGATCGTTCCTCGGCCCAAGGCCACGCCGCACTCTGCCAGGATTCCTACTTGTCCGGTGAAAAGAGAGAATTGGGAGTTTATGTAATGGTGCTGTGCATTTGAACTTGACGGAGTACCCGATGAACAGTTGGGGCCAGAAACGATGAGATCATTCGTATCGTTCCAAAATTTTGCCTCAAGTTTCCAGTTGTTCGTATTGATACCAGTATTGTTGAAAACCTCGATTCCGAACTGATGGGCACCACTGAAATTCTGAACATAAACGCCAGCGCCAATTCTTTGCCCTTCCGTGCCACCAAACTCAATTCCGCCCGCGCCGGAGTTTGGGTTCCCATTGCCGTCGATTACGATGCAATCAATCAGGCCTGCGCGGTCGTTCTGATTGCCACTAGCGGACACGATTTGCTCAATGAACGCGCCACTTCCGGTGTAGTTGAACACGGTCGATGTACCGACTACGGAACCGGATACGACGTTCCCTCCGCCGCATGATCCGATGACGTTGATTGCATCGTTGTGTCCAGATGTACCGAGAATAAGCTGCGTTGAAGTTGTCCATAGGCCACCCCCCATTCGGATCGTTCCGTATTTGGAACCATCCCTAGCGGTCGGCAACGCGGAATAAGCCGCACTCCAATCAGCCTTTGCGCTGCTCCAACTCAATCCGCTGTTCGAATTATTCCCGTTGATGCTCACGAATTGAATAGCGTCGGGCATAGCGGGCTGGATGGCGACTGTGTTTACGTTGACCTGGGCTCTAAGTCCTGTGGCGAACAACATCAGGAAGGCCGCTGCGATAACTTTTCTCATCTCGTCCTCATTGCGTCATCGGAAAATAATAAGTTTATCCGGTTTGCCAGATTATCGAATTTAACATAGCGCACGACTGTATAAGGATTAGCCGGCTCAGTTCCGGTTCCGAGCGACAAGTTCGTCACGGGCGCTTGCCGCCTCAAAACGCGAGCCAAAATATGGGTGCACAATGCGGCGTTGGAGCGCGGAAATCGAGGGGCCGGTGAGGGCTCGCCGAATCAGGATGAATTGTGCAGAGCTATGGAGTGCGCGATGGGAACTTGTAACTACTCGGTGCCTTTTCAGGGTCGTGCCCGTGCGACGAGCATCTATTCACCATCTGTGGCTGTCGGTGCCTTGACCGTTTGGAGGCGCCGCGGATTGCTCGATCCGGAGTTCAACCGATTCGGTTCCTTGTTCCTGCGGAATGCGCCGCGTGATGGCAGTCAGAACAGAGCGTTATGAGGTTGGCACCCGTGTCATTTCCGAGTTTGCCGTTGGTCGAGCTAGTGGCAGCACAAGAGAATTCCTGTCGTGCGCCGCCTTCGGAAGGTAGCTTTGGCCTTATCCGGTTGAGCGGGCTGCTCGTAGGCTGCTGCCTAGCACCCCTCAATTTGGGCGCTTGGGCTTTGCAATTCTTCGTCCGGGCGAAGCAACTGGGCCACCCTCGTCGATACGATCGCATCCATTTGCAGCCCGTCGTGGCCTGAACTGCGCCCTCTCCCGCCTCATTCCTCGTCTGTGCTAGAGTGCCTGAGCGCTCCGATGGACCCTGCTGCCATCTCCACCGAAAATCTGACGCGCCGCTCCGGCGGCCTGCTCGCCGTCGACCGCATCAACCTTCGCGTTACTCCCGGCCAGTTTTTCGGTTTTCTCAGCCCCAACGGCGCCGGCAAAACATTGTTCAACGCGATATTCCAGGGCTGCTTAGTATTCGCCTGTCTTGTGCTCGCATGGCTACTTCGCTTCGAGTTCCATCTGCCATATCGCTATCTGCTGTTTACCGCTGCACCGCTCCTGATCGCCATTCGTGTGGCCGCGATCGCTCAGTTTGGCCTTCTGCATGGTTGGTGGCGCTACGCGGGTCTAAGAGACGTTCTTGGCATCATCAAAGCGGTTCTGCTGGGCTCGATCTTATTCTTCGTTCTCATGCGCTATGTCCTTCACGCTACAGCGTTCCCGCGGTCGATTTACATCCTGGAAGCGCTGCTCACCGCAGGCGCTCTGGCCGGCGTACGGCTTCTCTCCCGTGTTTTGCATGAATCTGTCCAGAGCGGATCGGGTTCCTACAAACGCGTCATGATTATTGGCGCGGGTCTCGCGGCTGAAACGATCCTGCGTGAAATCAGGCGTCCAGGGAGCGGCTATGTTGCCCTGGGTTGCTTGGATGACGATCGCTCGAAGCTGGGCATCAGAATCCATGGCGTTCCGGTGCTGGGCGCTGTTGAACAACTTCCCAAGCTGTTGGGTGCTCATCCAGCCGACGAGATACTGATCGCCGTTCCCTCGGCAACTGGATCGCAGATGCGGCGATTTGTTGAAATATGCGAGCAATCGCACGTTCCCTTTAAGACCGTGCCGGCCCTCAGAGACATCATCGCGGGAGAGGTCAGTATTCGACAGCTTCGAAAAGTCAATTTGGAAGACCTTTTGAATCGCGAGCCGGCGCGAATTGATCTGGAATCTGTACAGAAGCAGATCGCGCGTCGCGTCGTACTCGTCACGGGCGCGGCTGGGTCCATCGGATCGGAGCTTTGCCGGCAGATTCTGGAGTACAGTCCTGCCAAACTGGTGTGCGTGGACCAGAACGAAACGGGCCTGTTTTATTTGGGCCACGATCTTTCGAGTCGTTTGGGTCAAACGGAGCTGATCTCCTGTGTTGCGGACATCCGCGATGTAGAGCGCCTGCGAGGCATCTTCGCGCAGCATTCTCCTCTTGTGGTTTTTCACGCGGCTGCTTACAAACACGTGCCTATCATGGAATTGAATGTCCAGGAGGCCGTCCAAAACAACGTGTTTGCTCTAACGGGTCTTTTAGAGGTGGCTGAGGCAGGGAAATGCGAGAGCTTTGTATTGATTTCCTCTGACAAGGCAGTCAATCCCGCCAGCGTCATGGGCGTCACAAAGAGAATCGGTGAACTGATTCTATCTTCACGCCCTCGAAATGGGATGCGCTGCGTCTCGGTCCGCTTTGGAAACGTCTTGGGATCAAGCGGCAGTGTCGTACCGATTCTCGAGCGCCAGCTTCAGGCGAATCAGCCCCTGACGATTACTCACCCCGAAATTAAGCGCTTTTTTATGACGACTCCCGAGGCTGTTGCGCTGGTCCTTCAGGCTTTTGCGATCGGTGAACATGGAGACATCCTTGTTTTGGACATGGGTGAGCCAATCAAGATTCTCGAACTGGCTCAAAGTCTCATTCGCCTGTCGGGCAAATCGGAGGAAGCTGTCCCGATTCGTTTCACGGGGCTTCGAGTGGGCGAGAAACTAATTGAAGAGCTCTTTTATCCGAATGAAGTGGTACACGCCACGCGCTTTGACGAGATCAAAATCACGCGCGGCACGATTCATGGTTGGCACGACCTGCAGCGTCTCCTGCGGGAACTGAAGGATTCACTCACCATCGACGGTGCGGCGCCAGTTCGCGCCAAACTCGGCGAGATCGTTCCCGAATACTCATGCGAAACCAAATCCACGGACTCTTCAGACCAACCGATTCTGCAATCGCGTTCAGCCGTGGAAGGCTAGCCCCGACTCCCCGAACTTTCCCTGCCGCGCTCTTCACCCTGCCCTTAGAATGCCGTAGGCTTAATCTCCGCTCCGGTCTCCCTCCTTCGCTCCGCAGCACAATCAGTTCGCCGCCACCGTGCGCCTTGCTCCCGGAATAAAAATTACTGTAACTACGACACTCATAGGGGTATGTATTGGTCTTTGAATTCCCCAGGAGGAATCCATGAACC
>JASHRI010000516.1 GCA_030037435.1 Candidatus Acidiferrales bacterium
TTATGGGACGTTCGCGAGGCCGGCCTCGGCGCGACCGCGTTTGTTCCGGGAGAAAGAGACACTTGGCCCGGTTGGGAAGACTCCGCGATCGCGCCGGAAAAAGTCGGCGGATATCTCCGCGACCTGCGCAAGCTTTACGACAAATACGACTACAACCCTTCTTTATATGGCCATTTCGGCCAGGGCTGCATTCACTGCCGCGTGGATTTCGATCTGTACACGAAAAGTGGAGTAGCAACATATCGGTCCTTCATGGAGGAAGCCACCGATCTGATTGTGCGCTATGGCGGTTCTTTCTCCGGTGAACATGGCGACGGGCAGGCGCGCGCCGAGTTCCTGGAAAAAATATTCGGCCCGGAATTAATTCAGGCATTTCGCGAGTTCAAATCAATTTGGGATCCGGATTGGAAGATGAATCCCGGAAAAATCATCGATCCATACCGTATTGATGAAAACCTACGCCTCGGTCCCGAGTACAAGCCCTGGGAGCCGCAGACTCATTTCAAGTTCACCGACGACCAAGGCAGCTTTGCGCGTGCCGCTCTTCGGTGCGTCGGCGTGGGCAAGTGTCGCCGCATGGAAGGTCACGGCGAACAAGCCACGATGTGCCCGAGTTTCATGGTCACCCGGGAAGAAAAAGATTCGACGCGCGGGCGCGCGCATGCATTGTTTGAAATGATGCAAGGAAAAGTGATTCAAGACGGCTGGCGTGACGAGGGAGTCAAGGAAGCTCTCGATTTGTGCCTGGCGTGCAAAGGCTGCAAAGGCGACTGCCCCGTAAACGTCGATATGGCGACTTACAAGGCCGAATTCCTGTCGCATTATTGGCAGGGAAAAGTTCGGCCTCGGTTTGCCTATGCATTCGGCTGGATCGACAAGTGGGCGCAATTGGCATCGTTGGCGCCGGGCTTCGCGAATTTGTTCACACAACTTCCCGTCGTGCGCGACCTGGCCAAGGCAGCCGCGGGAGTGCCCGGCGAACGGACGATACCCGCGTTCGCTCCTCAGACGTTCAAATCGTGGTTCCGGAAACATCCCCGCTCGGCCACTTCAAATCAGAGAGTAATTCTCTGGCCCGATACTTTTAACAATTATTTCTTCCCCGAGACGGCTCAGGCGGCAACGGAAGTTCTCGAATCCGCCGGCTGCAGTGTGATAGTTCCGTCGCCCCATCTATGTTGCGGCCGGCCTTTGTACGACTACGGCTTTCTCGACATGGCGAAAGACTATCTCCGCCGCATCCTCGATGTTCTTGGCCCGGAAATCGACAAGGGCACTCCGATGGTTGTGCTCGAACCGAGTTGCTGTTCGGTGTTTCGAGATGAACTTACTGAGCTATTTCCATCGCTCCCGCGGGCGCAAAAACTCAAGAAAAACACTTTCACCATTTCAGAGTTTCTCGATCGCCAAACGGACTTTGCTGTGCCTCCTTTGAAGCGGAAAGCGATGATCCACGGGCACTGTCATCACAAGGCTGTGATGAGGATGAAAGGCGAGGAAGCGCTCTACAAAAAAATGGGTCTTGATTACCAGTTTCTGGATTCCGGATGTTGCGGCATGGCCGGATCGTTTGGCTTCGAGGAAGGGAAGTACGACGTTTCCGTGAATGTCGGCGAACGAGTTCTGCTGCCTGCGGTCCGGCGCGCCGACCCGCGCACTCTGATCGTCGCTGACGGGTTCAGTTGCAAAGAACAGATCCAGCAACTGACCGACCGAGAGGCATTGCACACAGCCGAAGTGCTTTCCCTGGCGATGCGCAATCCGGACGTTTCGAACGGAGATTATCCGGAGCATCAGATGGTCGGCCCGCGAAAAGCCGCTCAAAAGAGAGCCATGATGAAAGCTGGCTTGCTGACGGCCGGAGTCTTAGCGGGTTTGCTGTTCGCCATCTGTAGAGACAAGTAACGCTTGGAAATCGCTCGCGCGTCACAAGGACACTGCGTGAACGCACAAACCGTAGTGATAACAGGCGCCTCGGCCGGTTTGGGTCGCGCCATAGCCTGTGAATTCGCGAAAGAGGGAGCGCGAGTAGCGCTTCTGGCGCGAGGCCGTGCGGGTCTCGAAGCGGCAAAGCGAGACGTGGAAGCTGAGGGTGGCGCCGCTCTCGCCGTGACCGCGGATGTCTCTGACGCAGCCGCAGTGGAGGAAGCCGCTGTTGAGGTTGAACGCGAGCTCGGGACCATCGACGTGTGGGTTAACAACGCGATGGTGTCCGTCTTCTCCCCAGTTAAGGAAATGAAGGCCGAAGAATTCAGACGCGTGACCGATGTGACGTATCTCGGAGTGGTCAACGGCACGCTTGCCGCTCTGCGTCGCATGCTTCCGCGCAAGAAGGGAAAGATCATCCAGATCGGTTCGGCGCTGGCCTATCGAAGCATCCCATTACAGTCCGCATATTGCGGGGCCAAACACGCCATCGTAGGTTTTACGGATTCGCTGCGTTGCGAGTTGATTCACGACCGCAGTCAAATCAGTCTGACCGTCGTCCACATGCCGGCGCTCAATACGCCTCAATTTAGCTGGGTGAAAAGCCGCCTGAAGAACAAGGCCCAACCTGTGCCGCCCATCTTCGAGCCTGAAGTGGGCGCGCGTGCGGTTGTTTGGGCGGCGCATCACAATCGCGCCGAAGTCTACGTGGGCGGTTCGACGGTGGAAGCAATCGTCGGAAACAAGATCGCGCCCCGGCTGCTCGACCAATATTTGGGACGCAAAGGATATGAGGCGCAGCAAACCTCAGAGCCGGACGATCCAGGTCGTCGCAACAATTTGTGGGCGCCTGTGGATGCTGAGAAAGATCATGGGGCGCGCGGATCGTTCGACTCCGATGCCCACCGATTTAGTCTACAGCTCTGGGCCGATCTTCGCCGGCCGTGGGTCGCCCTGGGACTTGGAGTGTCAGCCGCCGCGCTCGGCCTTCTTCTGCGGAACGCGATAAACGGCAAATGAGCGAAAAGCTAGAAGGAAAAAAGCAATGAATCCGATTGGTAGGCGCGTTTGGGCAATTGCCGAAGGTTACAT
The DNA here is from genome assembly GCA_030037435.1 of Candidatus Acidiferrales bacterium. Classification (GTDB taxonomy): domain Bacteria; phylum Acidobacteriota; class Terriglobia; order Acidiferrales; family UBA7541; genus Palsa-295. The sequence continues at coordinate 3,019 of JASHRI010000516.1, forward strand.
TCCAAAGGGAAGTCACGGCCCACAGCCGAAAATGACCAGCCATGAGACCGCCTGCATCCTGAATGTGAGCGAGCAAGAGGCGCACGTCCGCATTACGGTTTTTTTCGCGGACAAGGATCCCGTCGGCCCCTATGAAATTGCCGTGCCTCCGCGCAGGACGAAGCACGTCAGGTTCAACGACCTTGATTCGCCGCAGCCGGTGCCGCGCGACACCGATTTCTCGAGTGTGATCGAATCCGACGTACCAATCGTCGTTCAGCACACGCGGCTCGATTCAAGACAGGATGCAAACGCACTGCTGAGCACAATCGCCTACGCGAGCCAGGATTGAGTGAAATCGTGGGAAAAGAATGCGCGAGGTGTCTCCCGCTCACGACCCATTAAGGCGCCACATCGTCCAAAGCCCACACGCGTCAAATGACCAGAATATTGAAACCCGCCGAATTTCCGATCGAAAGGATCGGAGTGTCCGTCTACACAGTGCCAACCGATACACCAGAGTCGGACGGCACCCTGGAATGGGACAAAACCACAATCGTGATCGTGCAGGCCGAGTGTGCCTTAATGTCGGGGCTGGGCTACACGTATGCCGGCGCTAGTGCGGGAACACTGATTGATCAATTGCTTCGCCCTGTTGTGGAGGGCCGCGATGCCATGGACGTGCCAGGTTCGTGGGACGCGATGGTTCGCTCCGTGCGGAATTTGGGGCGGCCGGGGATCGCATCGATGGCGATATCGGCCGTAGACATCGCTCTGTGGGACCTAAAAGCGAAATTGCTTAATCTTCCTCTCGTAAAACTTCTCGGCGCGGTTCGAGACGGAATACCCGTGTACGGCAGCGGCGGTTTCACTTCTTATTCTCAGCTGCAGCTGCAGCTGCAGCTATCCGATTGGGT
>JASHRI010000517.1 GCA_030037435.1 Candidatus Acidiferrales bacterium
GGGGCTGGCCTCATGGCCCGCGTCCAGAACGCGGGTGTTGGCTTTGCGCACCAGGGTTTGCAGCAGGCCTGCGTGCGGCTCTCCGCGCGGTGCCTCGCGAAAATCGGCGATGACGCTTTCAATCGCCGTTCGCGATGCAATTTCGCCGCGATCCTGTCCGCCCACTCCGTCGGCCAATGCAAATAGCCAGCCGCGCGCGCGGGCATCCTCCGGGTTCGCAGGCTCTACGTATCCGAGGTAATCCTCGTTGCCCTGCCGCACCCGCCCGAGATCGGTCAACTGCGTGAACTCGACGTTCATGCCCGTGAATTGCCGGCTATATGCTCGGGCCGCTGCCGCTCCCGCCCCAAACGCATGTTCTTGAGGACCTGTGTTCATTAGAACTCATCCCTCAGCGATTGCAAAAGAGCGCTTTTGCATTCGCGCGGCATGATTTTCCAGGAGCCGGTCTTTGAAGCTTCATCGCATGGTGGATTATCGGGCAGGCGGACGGTTTGCAGGCATACAAGATTTGAATGGGTGGGATTCAAGAATTGAATGGAGGCATTCGGAGGGGCGGGCAGAGCCACGCCCCTCCGTGCCAAGGTTCAGTTGGCTGCTGGCGCTCGTACGTTCACCAGCGTTGTTCTTCCCGTTTTCTTGCTCGAGATGGTGAAGTAGATGGCTCCATAAATCGCCCACACTGCGGCAATCCCTAGCGCCAAGTACGGCTCCATCTTCGTGCCGTAGCCCATGAATGGCCCGATCAAGTAGAACGAGAGGCAGACTAGGTTCGCTGCCACTCCGAAGACCGGGATGATCAGGTGTTTCACGACGTTGAACTTCGGATGTTTGTGGAAACACACGATGCATGTGACGCAACTCAGCCCATACAGCAGGAATGTGCCGAAGTTCGACGCCAGTGTGATAGTCGTCCAGGTATTGGGCAAAGCCGCCATCCTCGCGTGCGTGAGGTAGCCGAAGCTCGACCAGAACCCGTGCGGTAGTGCCGCAATTGCCGCGTCCGTCGGCGCTCCTGCGTCACCGAATACCATCAGGCACCCGATGCAGCCGATGACGGCCGAGATCACGGCCAGCGTCCAGATGGCCTTGTGCGGGCTGAGATTCTTTTCGTGCAGGATACCGAAATGTTCCGGCACTTCGTTATCCTTACCCATCGCGTAGGTGACGCGCGCCCCGGTGTTGATGCACGAGAGCGTCGTGCCGATCAGCGCCAGAAAGACCGTGAAGGCTTCGATCAGCATGAATAGGCGGCCGTGGCCTGGACCGAAGATTGCATCGCCGACCATTACCATCATGTCGCCGATGGGCGCGGCCGAACCGGACGCGCTCTGCATGGAATAGCCGCTACTTAAAGCATAGTTGGCGGCGAAATACTCGACCAGATAACAGAACGCCCCCTGGATAAGCAGCGACGTGATGACCGCAATCGGTACATCGCGTTTGGCATTCCTTGCCTCGCCGCCCATCGCCGTCACTGACTCAAAACCCACTAGAATGAGAATTGCGATGTTGGCTTGAACGAACATCCAGCCGAAGTTGTGGATTCCAACCACCGACTTGGCGTTCGGGTGGCTCAGGAAGTTCCCGCTGGAATCGTTCCACGGGTAGCTGATGTGATAGGGAACGGGCGCGCCGGCCGCGTCTACCTTGCATTGTGGAATCATGCTCGCGTTGCGCGTGATGTTGCCCTGCGCGTCTGTCTGAAACTCGCAGTTGTACGCATCGGCTGAAATTGCGTCCCATTGCCACGCCACACTTCCCGCTGGATGGCTCGTGCGGTAGCCAATGGCCATTGCAGAAAATACCAGCAGGGCCGAAATCTGAATCACGTTGATCGCGATGTTCACCGCCGTCGAGCCGGTTACGCCCCGGTGCGCGATGTACGCGACGCCGAACGTGAAAATAATCGCCACCAACATCATGAACGCCGGGCCAGGATTGGATGCGCTCATGAAGTTTGGATATAGCGTTCCCACCACGTAGCCGACGAAAATTCCCGTGGTGCAGACCATTACCGCGGGGTAGATCCAATAATAAAGATGCGACGCCCAACCGACGATGAACTTCGAAAGGCGCGCGTATTTCCAGGCCTTGTCATGGTTTAAGAACGCCTGCTCGGCGAAGTAGTATGAGCTGCCCGTGCCAGGGTACAGCTTCGCCATTTCCGCGTAGCACACCGCCGTCGCGAGGCAAAGCAAGAGGGCGAAAACGATGCCGATCCACATCGCTGGGGATGTGGCTCCTTCGGTCGCCTGCCCGTAGAAGGTGAGCCAAAGGAATGCGCCGGGAGCAATGAGCGCCATGGCGTTCATCGTCAGCCCGGTCAACCCTAAGGTCGCCTTCATCTCACCGGTGGTTTTTTCGGCCATTAGACTCTCCTTTGAAAGTGAGAACGCTGAGGGCAGGAGAGTACCGGCAAGCCTCCATCGAGTAAAATGCAACGTTTTGATGGAGGGGATTCATCTTTCAAATGCTGCGCGGCGCTGCTAAGGCTTGCTCCGCCAGCGATTTGCCTGATTTATCCGCGGAATGGCTCGCGCGGCCTCGCGATTCGCGATATGTTGCTTTCGCCATCGAAGTAAATTCCGCCATTCCATTTGGAGGCCCGCATGATCCGCAGTTTTCAAGGTCACGCTCCGCAGATCGCCGCGAGCGCTTACATTGATCCGCAGGCTATTGTGATCGGCAACGTGGCCATCGCCGAAGATTCCAGCATCTGGCCTTGCGCTGTGCTGCGCGGCGACTACCACCCGATTCACATCGGCGCGCGCACCAGCATTCAGGACGGTTGCGTGCTCCACGTACAAAGCGAGGAGTATTCCGTGAACGTCGGCGACCGCGTCACAGTGGGCCACGGCGTGATTCTTCACGGTTGCATCGTCGAATCCGATTGTCTGATCGGCATGGGCAGCATTTTGCTCAACGGCTGCCGAATCGGCTCTGGCAGCATCATTGCAGCTGGCAGCCTCGTTACTGAGCGAATGCAGATTCCCCCCGGCAGCCTGGTGATGGGCTCGCCCGCGAAGGTTCGCAGGCCTCTCACTGACGACGAGCGCGCACAGGTCGCGTTGTCTTCCGACCACTACGTCGAATTCAAGAATGCATTCAAGGCGGAGCGCTATGAATAGCGGCTGTTCTTCCTCCCTCGTCATCAGCCGCTGATCGCTAGCCACTGGCTGCTTTCATCAATGGCCGCAGTTTCTCGCCCTTGCATGTCTCCCCGCGCCTATCTAGTATGTTTCGATGGTTTTTTGTGTTGTGAATGTAGAGAGAGCGGGCAGCTCTTCAGGAGCCGCTAGGTGCGGGTGTGCCTCGTCGCGCCGCTCCGATTTCCGCCCATGACCCAAAAGATCGAAAAGCGTCAGTTCCGCGCCATCCGCGGCACGCGCGACATTCTTCCGGCCGATTCAGCGCTGTGGAATTGGTTCGAGCAGGTCGCACGCGGCGTTCTGGAATCCTATAATTTCCGCGATATACGCCTTCCGATTTTCGAGGAAACCGAATTGTTTGCGCGATCCGTCGGCAGCGACACCGATATCGTCGGCAAGGAAATGTACACGTTCGCCGATCGCGATGAGGAATCCGTGAGTTTGCGGCCGGAGGCAACCGCGTCCGTTTGCCGTGCGTATATTGAGCACGGGATGCACACGCTGCCGGGGAGCGCAAAGCTGTACTACGTGGGGCCGATGTTTCGGCGTGAGCGTCCGCAAAAGGGACGCTACCGCCAGT
>JASHRI010000518.1 GCA_030037435.1 Candidatus Acidiferrales bacterium
CGTCGCGCGAAGAAATTCAGGTTCCAAACGTATTGACTCTTTCAAAACAATTTGCAACAGCGCAAGCATCAAATCGCAAGGCATTGATGCTCATGCGGACATGAATACTAGGGCTTGTGGTTTGCCACGTTTCGGTGTGAAACAGCTCCGCATTTCCGCATTCCGCCGCTCCCGAAAATAGTTTCTCAATTCTGAAACATTCCCCTTGACAAGCGATGGAACGCGCCTACAATCGGGGTCCAACGTGGGAGAAAATGGTTAAAAGTGGTAGAGATTAAAACCCGTAGCTGAGGCGAAAAAGCGTGATTGTCAGCACGGACAGGCCGGACACGATTTCAGAGACACAACATGTTTCGGGGCAACTATCTGGCGACGGTGGACGAGAAAGGGCGGGTGAAAATTCCCGCCGACTTTCTGGGCGAATTGCGCCAGATGGGGAAGAAGTACTACGTGACGAGCGCCAGCGGCGATCACGCAAGAATCTATCCCATGAAGGTCTGGGAAGAGATCGAAAAAAAGCTGGCGAAGCGGTCGTCCTACAATCCGGCGAAACAAAAGTTTTTGGCGCGCACCAATTATTACGGTCAAGTCGTCGAGGTGGATGGGCAGGGGCGCATTCTAATTCCACCCGTTTTGCGGGAATCGGCGCAGATGAAGGGCGAAGTGGACGTGCAGGGAGTGCTTACGTACCTGCAAGTATGGAATCACGCGCGATTCCTGGAACAACTCAACCGTAATCCGATCACGGCGGAAGACGAAAAGGCTTTTGACGAACTGGGCATCTAGCTTTTGAGCGTGCTGCATACGCCCGTTCTGGCTGCGGAAGTGATTGAGTGGCTCCGCATTCGGCCGGAAGGGACCTATGTTGACGCTACGGCCGGTACGGGCGGACACGCCGTGGAAATTGCGCGGCGGCTGACCCGGGGGCGGCTGGTGGTGCTCGATCGCGACGCGCAGGCGCTGGAAATTGCGCGCGAGCGATTGAAGCCCTACCAAGACAGGGTGGTTTTGGTGCACGCGGAGTTTTCAAGGATCGGCGAGGTGGCGAGTGGGGAACTCGGAGGAATCCGAAACCTTCCCGCGTTCGATGGCGTGCTGGCCGATCTGGGAGTTTCGAGCCTTGAGCTCGACAGTCCGGAGCGCGGCTTTTCGTTTCGATGGGCTGCGCCGCTGGATATGCGGATGAATCCTGACACGCTTCTAACGGCGGACGACATTGTGAACCACTGGCCGGAGAAAGATCTGGCCGACTTGCTCTATCTGAAAGCTGAAGAGCGGGATTCACGCAGAATCGCCAGGGCAATTGTTCGGGCGCGGCCTATTCGCGATACCGAACACCTGGCAACGGTTGTGGCAGGGGCTCGTATAGCAAGGGGAAGGCAGAAACTGCAGCCCGCGACAAAAACGTTTCTGGCGCTGCGGATAGCGGTGAATCGAGAAGAGGAGGAACTCGAGCAGTTTCTATCGCGAACCCCTGCCACTTTATCTTCCGGAGGACGATGGGTGATCCTCAGCTACCACTCGCTGGAAGACCGGCGAGTGAAACGCGCATTTCAACGTCTGGCGCAGGAAAAATCGCTTCGAGTGTTGACCAAGAAAGTCATCCAGCCCAGCGAAGAGGAAATCAACAACAATCCACGTTCGCGCAGCGCGAAGATGCGCGTCGCCGAAAAATTGGCGCCGGCACAAAGCACGGCAGCCGGGAGCTGGCAATGACGGAATATCACACCATCAAGCGAATCGATAATTCCCGCCTGGTGCGCAATGCGGCTCCTGCGCAGTGGAACGATTTCTGGCGCAAGCTCGCGATGGGCGCGGCGCTGGCGTCATGTTTGTTGTTTTACGTTTGGCAGCACTTTGAGTGCATCCAGATGCGCTATCGGATCGAGCAGCTGGATGTGCAGCGCGCGCAGTCCGCGGAGCTGAACCGGCAATTGCATCTGGAAGTTGCCACGCTGCGATCTCCGAGTCGTGTTGACGCAATTGCGCGGAACCAGCTGGGCTTAACGGTGCCGGTGCCCGGTCAGGTGGCTCCGGTGGAGCAGTCGGGCGACGAAGTGCTGGCTGAGGCGCGCATGATGCAAACTCCCCGGCCTTAATCGCAGCCGTTCTCTGCGCTCACAACGATTTTGACAAGTTTGGGGCCCACGAGTAGGGGCTTCGTCCGGCAGCGGTGCGGCGACCGTTGCCGGAACACGTTTTCGATGGGGTAGTGGACGTTCATGGAGCAGCGCAACCCGCGTCTCCGCTGGCTGGCGGTCTGGGTCGTGGCGGTAGTCTGGATGTCGGCGGTGCTGCTTCGCCTCGGTTACCTGCAACTGATCCGCTATAGCGATTACCTCGCCAAAGCCCAGCGCCAACAAGAACGAATTTTTGAGATCAGCCCGATGCGCGGCACGATTTACGACCGCAAGGGCCGCGAACTTGCCGTGAGCCTGCCGATGGATTCGCTGTTTGGCGATCCCGCCGAGATTACCGACGTCGATATGGTGGCGCGCCTGCTTTCGCACGTGCTCGCCGTGCCAGCCGAGGATCTGGAGACGAAGATTCGCGAAGCGCATACGCCGGTGCGCCTGGCGCGGAAGCTCTCGCCTGAGATTGTGCAGCGGATTTCGGACATGAATCTGCGCGGAGTGTTTTTTCAGAAAGAGAATCGCCGGGTCTATCCCCAGCGCGACATGGCCGCAGGGGTGATCGGCTACGTGGACGTGGACGAAAAGGGCATCGGCGGAATCGAATACTCGCTCGATAAGCAGATTCGCGGCCGGCCAGGCAAGGTAATGGTGATGGCCGATGGACGGCGGCGCTGGTACGACCGCCATGAATCGGCCGCGGATCCCGGCGATAGCGTCACCCTAACTATCGACGAAACGATCCAATACATCGCCGAAAAGGAACTGGCAGCGGCGATTCAGGACACGCACGCGAAACACGGAACCGTGGTGGTGCAGGATCCGAATACCGGAGAGCTGCTGGCTGTCGCCAACTGGCCGAGCTTTGATCCGAACGACGCGGGATCCTATTCGGCCGACGCACGCATGGACCGCGCGGTGAGCGCCGCGTACGAGCCGGGCTCGACGTTCAAGGTAATCACGTTGACTGGCGCAATCGAAAACGGGGTCGTTCGGCCCAACGACCTGGTGGATTGCCAGATGGGCAAGATTCTGGTGGCCGGCAGGCTGATTCATGACTGGCATCCCTTCGGCGTTCTGACCGTTCGAGGCATCCTAGCCAATTCGAGCGACGTGGGCGCGATTAAAGTCGCTCTGCGGCTGGGGCCCGGTAGGTTTTACGACGTGATCCGCTCGTTTGGGATTGGGCAGCTCACGAATATCGCGCTGCCCGGCGAAAATCGCGGCCTGTTCAGGCCGCTCTCGGAATGGACGCCGAGTTCGATTGGCTCGCTGGCCATGGGGCAGGAAGTAAGCGTCACACCGATCCAG
>JASHRI010000519.1 GCA_030037435.1 Candidatus Acidiferrales bacterium
TTTGTGATCGAGTGGTTCAGCATTTGCCAAACGGCCCCGAAATCGGACGATTGCGTCGCCATCCCCGCAGCAGTTAGGATGATGCCCATATGCTCAACGGTCGAGTACGCGAACATTCGTTTGTATTCACGAACTTGAAGCAGCAGAAATGCGGCAACCGCTACCGACAATAAACCGATAACAACCATCCACTGCCCCATGCGGGCCGTTGGGGACTTCAGAACGATCGAAAGAAGCCGCAAAATCGCGTAAAGCGGGACTGAAGTTTTCACGCCGGAAAGCACCGCACAAGCTGGCGAGGGAGCTTGACTGTGCGCATCGGGCAGCCAAGTGTGCATCGGCGTAAGTCCGACCTTCGCCCCAAATCCGACGAAGACTAACAAGAATGCCAGCTTTAGCAGGTTGGCAGGCATCGAGCCTGCCTGCAAATTCAGCGTTGCCCAAGTCTCATGAGCATGGGCTCCGCTCGTTCGGTAAGCCCAGAAGAGGACCAAGAACCCCAGCAGCGAGATCGGTGCGCCCATCATCGTGAGGATGGCGTATTTCCAAGCCGCCTCGAGCGCGCTCGCGGTGGTTTCAAAACTAACCAGAAGGATCGCAAATAACGTGATCAATTCCACACCAACCCAAACGAGATTGGGATCGGACAGAGCCGGTGTCACAATCAGCGCAAATGTGAATAGATTGAGATTGCAGTAAAACCACCAAATACGGCCCTGCTGCTGGCTGTGGCGCATGTAATCGCCCGCGAAAAACGTTGCCAGCGCGCAGACAAAGCTCACCAAAATAAGCATCAGCGCCGATAATCCATCCGCGTACAACCAACCCGAGATTGCAGTGGCATGCGAGCCCACGATCACCTGCGACGTGACCACAATGGCAAGAACAAAATCCAAGCACAGGCAAAAGACACTGATAATCCAAGCCGCTTTGCGAAATGGGCGTATCCAGCAAAGCAATGCGGCAAAAGCCGGAAGGACAACGACCGCCGTCAACGCCATGATGCGGGCTCCTCCTTCAGTGTCGTCAATGCACCGGCCTGCGTCGTCCCAATTGTCTGCTTGATGCTCCGGGTCAGGACGCCGATGACCACAGAAATCAAAATCACGTTGAAAGCGACCGTCAGTTCGGCGATCAATGGAAGCTCTGCGGCAATTGCAATTCCTGCAAGGAACGCACCGTTTTCCATCGCCAGAATTCCAATGAGTTGAGGAATGGACTCGCGCCGAGCAATTAAGGAGTAGCCGCCGATCAAGACACATGCCAGCCCGAGAGGCAGGTTTACGTGCACCACTGGATCTGTAACCGCTGACGCGATGGGCCCGACCAAGAGCTCCGCCGCAATGGCTAGCAGAAGCGCCAAGAGCAGCGACGCTGGAATATTGAGCGCTTGTTCAATTTCGCGGCGGATGTAAAGCTCTCGCGATAACGTTCGCTTCAACACCCACGGAATCACAATCACCTTCGCAATAATCGTGATCGCGCCCAAAGCCCACAGATCGGCTATGTGCTCACCGAAAGCAAGCAGAAACGCGGACGCCGCTAATAGCAAGGATTGGGTTATGAAGTAGCGCACTACCCCTTGGACTTGCCTCGTTGCAACCATCGCGAACGCGCAAATCAACACCAATCCCGCGCATAAGGTGTTCAGCGATTGCGCGACCGATAGTGCGCTATGCACGACACTCCTCCGGAACTACGCTCCAACAAAAATGCTAACGATCATCGCCGCGACGGAAGCAATGAAAGCCGCGCCCAAAAACTCACTAATGCGGAAAAGTCGTAGCTTCGAGAGCGACGATTCGATGGCGACCAGGACGATCGCAAAAATCAGGATCTTCAGAAGAATCCATGGAATCGCCGCGATTACCTGTACAGCGCTATGCCCGTCAGCGAGTCCCCAAGGGGCGAGAAGAACGTTCAGAAAGATGCAGGCCAGAACGATAAATTTCATCTGCCCTCCCCACTTCATCAAAGCCGCGCCTCGACCGGAAAACTCGAGACCCTTCGATTCATCGATCATCGCTAGCTCAAAATGGCCGCTGGGGTTGTCCACGGGAATTCGACCCCCTTCGGCCAGAATGAGCATGAGGAACGAAATGAGCAGCAGCACGTGTGCGGGCGAGAAAAACTCAGCCGCATTAACAACCCACTGTTGCTGGACGATGTACGGGATCGTGGATTGGGCGACGAAAGAGACGGTGAAGAAAACAATCATGAAGACTGGCTCCGCCAAGAATCCCACCATCCGAGTCCGGCTGGCTCCCATGGGACCGTACGGATTTCCCGTATCCACCGCCGCGAGCGCCCCGAAAAAACCTGCGAGAGCGAGAAAGAAGCCAGCGGCTAACATGTCGCCCATGAACGCAAAAGCAAGCGGATAGTCCGTCAGTACGGGGATGAGAGTGGCGACAAAGATCGGAGTAATGAAAACGAGATACGGCGTGATTCGGAAAATCCAAGTCGTTTCTGAAGAGACGACCTCGTCTTTGTGGAAAAGCTTCCAGAGGTCGCGGTACGGCTGGAAGATGCTCGGTCCTCGCTTGCTCTGAACGATCTCCTTGAAGCGGGACAGCACCCCCGAATAAAGGGGAGCGAAAACGAGAACAAACAGAATCTGGATAACGTTGTACGCGATGCTCTGTTTCACGGGACGGCTCCGCCGAGGGAGGACTGTTTACTGACTTCGAGGAGGTGGACGAAACAGATGGTTGCGCAGTGCTTCGGGAATCCTTCGGTAGAAGCTACACGGGGAGAGCTCGCAGGGAAGAGAGTCGCGACGGGAATTGCACCCCGCCCGTCGCTATGGCTCGTTGCCTCTCCTCCCATGATCATCCTCGTGCAGGCCAAATCCTGCGCAGAATTAGAGAGGAGTTATCAGCCGCAGAAAAGCGGCGCTTTGTCCCGGTCGCGGCCGGGAAGGCAAACTCCTTTGCCAGGGACATTCAACCACAACCCAGACGATCCGACAAGGCAGTTCCCGAGCCCGGACTGTGCCTTGTGACATCCAAACTCCGCCTGTAATGAACTGCGATGTCGCGACAACCGATCCTTAGTTAATAGTGGCTACGAAGAACAGGCTATTGAGAGAGGTCTGAATGGGCACCGCCGACTTGTTTGGTCTCGAATTGGCCCTCCGGGTCGAATATCTGACGATATAAGTCTTCGCCATAACTCGTTTCCAACGGCTCGCCCTGGAGCAGTCTGAAGGTTCGCGCTCCGTCGGGCGTGCGTTCCGCACGCAGGAACAGCGCATCCTCACCTCTTCTATCGAACAAGTGTCGCGCGAATTCGTAAAGATGCGTTACGTAACAAATTCGAATTCGTTTCTCAAGCAGCGCGCAAACAATCTGTCTTGCGATTTCCGATCCTTCGCGCTCGTTTGTCGCGGCAAACGACTCGTTGAAAAGCACCATCGAGTTGGGCGTGACGTGACCGACAATCTCGCTCATTCGAGCCATTTCCTCATCAAATTTTCCACTTTTCATCGATGCATCTTCTTCCCGCTTGTAATGCGTGAACAAGGCAGGGCAAATCTCGGCCTCAAACGCCTCGGCCCCCACAAACATGCCGCATTGCATCATCAGCTGCGCCAAGCCGATGCTGCGCAGGAAAGTCGATTTACCGCCCTGATTGGCGCCCGTGACGATGATGAGGCTCTTACCGTCCGCGTCGGCTGTATTGCCGACCACGCGATGCTCTGTGTGAAGCGACAGGCAAACATCGTACAGCTTGCTGAAGTGCAGGATCCGTTGCCCAGCGGACGCGAGGGTGGGGAAACACACTGGCTCACCCTTGGCTGCCAGTCGGCGGTGCAGATTCAGGCAACCAATATAAAAGGCCAATTCCATACGGAGGGCCTTGAAAAAGTTCAATACATGATCGGCAGATTGCGTGAGCGTAACTGCTACGCGGCTGATTCCTCGCGTCCGCATCGCCGATATGATTCTTGCACCCGCTTCGTCGCGCTCGTGTAGGTGAAACGTGTGGGCAGGGGGCGCCTTGCTCAGAATTCGTTCGAACCACTTCTGCTTCTTCCTCGGCATTTCGCGTAGCACGAACTTGGTGCTTTCGTTAAGGCTGCCCAGTTCAGCGCTTAGCAAAACACCTTTCGGGAACCTCGCTATCGCCAAGTGATCCTGGATGCTTGCCAAATAGTCGTCAGACAGTTCCTTTTTGAGCATGACAAACAGCGTCGTGAACCCAGCCGACTCAAATCGGTCCGCATGCACTTCGGCAATGCCCCGTAGCCTTTGGAGCATGCCCACGAGCATCTCCAACAGGTCGGTGGAGTTGTATAGCATCGAGGATGGGTAGCGGCTGGTTATGCCCCAGCCGTGTTTTCTGGTCCGCTCGATCGTCTCGAACGCGAGATTATAGAGGCCCACTATCACCGCAGGATTCTGCAGGCAGTCCTTCAAGATCTCTTGTCGATACAAGATCGTAGCTTCGTCGTTCTGTAGACTGGAGAGAAGCGCCTTGCGCGCCGCGTCAAACAGAAATTCATTGTCGCCCGCCATAGCGCGCATCAATGTTTCCAGTTCCAAATCCTGGACGAGCGCCAGCTCATAGGGTGGCAATTTCTGATGCCAGTCGAAGTCTCTGTTGCGGTAGAGAACGCGAGGAGCCATTTGATCCACGTGGTAATCCCGGCTCGGATGCATCAATAGAGCTCTCACGCCTTGATTCTCTCCTTCAGCCAGTCGTACGTGACGCAGTGTTTCTCGGCGATAGCAACCGCATACGCCAGGCCGTCAGCGGGCCGTCGTTCCAATTTGTAGGTACGAACCGCCGGATTGGTGGGATCGGCCGTGCTGACTATGCTGACTGTCTTCTCATTGAACGAGGCCAATTCATCCAGGAACGTCACCCAGACACACAGCGCGTCCAATGCGGATATCTTCACCATAATCTTTTTGCTCAGATACACGGCGTCCTTAAGCGTCGTGGACGAGAACATCTCGTTCATGACGATCACGCTATTCGGAGTTGCCTCATCGAGGATCTGGTGGATCCGAACTAGATCGTCCTGCAATTTTCCGCGGAGATTCGTAATATCCTCTTCCCGCTCGAAATGCGTGAAAAGCCGATCGAAAAGAAAGAGCCGAGCTTCCTCGCCAGGAACCGGGCACCCCAGGCTGGCGAGATAATGCAATTGACCCAGCATGCGCGCGAACGTTGTCTTGCCGCCCTGGTTTGGCCCAGAGACAACAACAATGCGTTCCGTACCGGACAGGCAAAAGTCATTGCAGACGACTTCTGCCTTTTCGTCTACTAGCTTGAACGCCAGCGCCAAATCAAAACAGCTCTCGGCTCCGATCTCCTTCGATGTTGGCGAGACCTGCGGCTCGCAGAAACTGAGGCCGGCGTCGCGAAGCTTTTTGATATGGGTAAGGTAAGCGACGTAAAACTGAATCTCGCGATCGAACTCCGAAATCTTTTGGTCAAGATACGTTTGCTGCGCCGCACAAAAGGCTTCTAGAGCTCGGAAGGTATCTGGATTGAGCAGAGCCACCCGATCTTGTATCTGCGACTCGATGTGGTTCATGCCCTCCCATTTCGGGATTTCGACGGGGTAGTTGTTGGCCGTGCCGTGCCGAAACTTATCGAACGTTTCCTCGACAGCAGCGCTGTAATCACTCTCGCTCTCGAAGCCATGAACTGTGATACTGCCGTCCTTCAGCAGCACGGAGTATCGGATACCAGATAGTTCTGACATCAGTTCTTTCATTTCCATCGCGAGATTTCGGAAAGCGAACGACGCGAGGTAGTTGGCCATGTATTCGCGAAAAGCGCACAGGCCACGCGACCTCAAATCCAGCGTATGGAAGTCCTGCTGCAGACGCTCAACGGCTTCGCAATAGATTTCCACGGCGCCTAGGAAACAGCGCTGCGCCGTGTATTTGTAGTAGTGGAATTGCTTCGCCTGCTCTAGATACTGGCGCATCGCGAGCATTTTTTCTGAGAACGCCTTGACCGCTTGCATAAGCCGTTTGCTTTCAAGATCCCGCATGATCTCTTGGCGGTAACTGACGGCGTCAAGGTCGTTGAGCGGCATGTAATAGAATTGCGCGAGTTCGTATTGCTCCCAGCCAGCTGTGACTCTTGCGATGACCTGATCGAGGTTCAAATCATGAAAAAAAGAGAGCGCTGCCGATTTTTCTAGGGCGATTTTGGGGCACGGCCTCTTGAATAATATGCTGTGGAAGGTCATGTGACCTCAGTGACTCAGAGAGCGTTCCTCGCCGTCCACACCAGTGGGACCTGCACGAAAATGGCTCCGAGTCCAACCGATCTTCGCTAGCTTTTTGGGGAGGGTATGTAGTGCTGAGGGGGAAAGCAGGACCGAGAAAGACTCCCACGCAGCAAACGAACCCTCGTAGGAGTCATCTGCCCCCTTTAGGGGCGATTTAGGGCGAACTCCAACACCCGCAAACCGATTATGCAAAGAGCCGAAAATCAAGTCAAACAGTAATGTGTTGAGTGTCGATCGCGACGCGTTGGTTGCACGCGGCACGCACACGGAACGGCTGCGGGTGTCCCGTGTAGACCATGGAAGAGGCGCTCGCGTCCGCCTCCACACTCAATCGGACTTCCGCGTGGCACTGGTCCCAGCACGCACCGGGATCGAGCGCTCCCAGATGCTGTCTTGACGCTCTTCGTGCGGCGCGGTCCGCGAGGGTGATGGCGCTGCAGAACCTAGACCCCTACGACGAGAGCAGTATCTCGGGATTCGCCCGCAAGCGGTGTTCCCAAACGCCGCCGGCACAGCAAGCTCACGGCGGAAAATCTGCTTCGACGTTTCACTCATGGTGGCATCGCCAATTTGCCCGCAATCGCGAGAAATGTGCCGCGCACTTCTGCCGGCATTTCGATTTCCGCCGACATTTCGCAAAGTCCCTCTGCAGCAAGTGATGCGGGCCGGCCGGTCTCCGTCCCCGCCGACGCGGCGCTAGCCTCCCGAATTCTATGCTCGGCGATCGTGAAGGCCTTCGAGACGGCGTCGCTGTCGTACAGCACGTCCGACGTTGCGGCCCACTGTTTCAGCTCTTCGCGACAGTCGGCGTCGCCGGACCGTTTTCCACGAGATCTCAGGACGTTTTCGGCCGCGATCGCGAGTTTGCCGATCGCGGCATATCGGGCCTGGGCGGCCGTGATGGTTTTCGGGTTTGCATCTGACGGACAGGGAGGGGCAGAACTGGCAGCGATTTGTGCTGCCGGGTCTTGGGGCATCGCTAGCACGGGCGTCTGCATTAGCGCGAGCTGCCGCAGCTGCCGCCGCGCCGCATGTACTTCAGTTTTTCTATCTACTCCAGAATTTAAATCTACTTCTGTGGGTAGAAT
>JASHRI010000520.1 GCA_030037435.1 Candidatus Acidiferrales bacterium
TCAGGCAAGATTCCATCTTCGGAGACACGATTCAGGACTCCGTTGGATCCCACGATTGCAGTGTTGACCGCCCCAGCCAACATCAGGGTGCCGACCACCACGACGAAAACGCGGAACGCGACTCGCACTGAGAGTGGCCCTATCAGATACATCGCCAACCCGCTGATCGGATTGTCGGAGTAGCGGCCGCGCACCGAGTCGGGAATGATCATCACCGCGAAAAAGGCGGTGCCGGCGGTGAAGATCAAGCTGTACAGAAAGATCACCCAACCCGCCTTTTTCAGGTTCGGCAGCTTGGGATGCTCGATTTCCCGGTACACCTGCGCCATGGTTTCCTCGCCGCTCATTGCCAGCACAGAGTGGCCGAGGCCGATCAGAATTCCGATCAGCCCGAACGTGTAGGGCAGTGAGGTGTGGCGAAGCCAACCGAGCGCATCGTTCGCATACACGATGTTCGAAAGGTGAGGTAACGGTGGAAGATGAGCTCCTCGCACCCACAGTGTATATCCGCACCAGGCGACCATCAGGATCACCATCACTGTGGTCACGTACATGATGCGCAGGGCCTTTTCGCTTGATTCCGGAATGCCCTTGATGTTTTCCCACCAGAAATAAATCGTCACGAGCCCCGCGAAGACCGCTGCCGTGGCATTTACCGGCAGCACCAGATTGGCGTGGGCGTAGCGGAGCAGCTCATTCAGCAATCCCACGAGGTACAGTCCAGCTGAAACGCCGCTGATCGGTCCCGTGAGGATGTAGTCAAACATCAGGGCCGAAACTGAGAACTTCGCGAGGGTGGAACCCATGCCCTCCTTTACGACGCGATAGACTCCGCCGCGCACGAACATGCCGCAGCTTTCGTAGTAAAGGAGCTGCACGGCAAACGCGAACAGCATGATGGCCAGCACGAACCAGGGGGCTGTCTTTCCTACGAAATGTTCCGCGATGGCGCCGGCGTAAAACGCCGACGATCCCAAATCGTTGAGCACCACGGCAGCCGCACGCCAATACGAGATGAACGCCAGCATCGCCGTGGTAGCCACCAATACCTTGGCGACCGGGCGAACCGACTGTGCGAACGACGAGTCCGTGGAATTAGAGGCCATTCGGAATTTGCTAGAACGCGGGAACTAACTATACGTTGAAATGAGGACAAAAGGGAAGCGGACGCTGCGATTCGTTTTACGAATAGCTTCAATTCTTTTCTTGGATTTCAGCGGACCTTTGGCTATCGAATTCGGGCCTTATATGTCACATGCGACTCCGAAGGTTGGTTGTGAACCCTCAGGCTGTGGTATCCCGCGCTAGTGTGCCAAATTCACGCTGGCATGTGCCACACGGGCACATTTCTCGTAGGTGCATGAAGGTGTAGATCCCGGTTGCATGCCCATCGGAGAATTCGATCTGAATGGCGTAGTTTCCCACCGCGCTGGCTGCTTTCGCCGTCACCTTCGGCTTAAACATCGGCAGAACATCGCTATTGATCCCCTTCGCTTTCTCTCGCGCTTTTCTTTCCCGCTCATCGTTGCATGTGGCGCAGGGACAGTGGCTTCTCAGGTAGGGGAAATCATACCGGCTCGCATGCCCATCCGACCATGTAATCTCGACCCCCTCGCCCGTGGTTACATGCACCTTTACGCTCGTCGGCTTTCCTCGACTATCTTGGGGTATCGACATTGCACCATTTTAGCAGAGGCTGTCATCGGAGCGCCGTCACCTATAGGAGGGCGTTAATGAACGGGCTGACCGCATATCCGAAGTGTCCTCTTGCAGACCGCCTGCCGCTGTCGGATACTGGTTCCGCATTTCGGAGGACTTCATGCGGTTTCAGCTCGAATCTGCGAAAGATACATTGTGGGGAGTGCTGGCTTTGCTCGGTTGCCTTGTCAGTTTGGGTCTTCTCGCGCTCGCGTTTAAGCTCTCGCTTGGAAAGTGGTAGTCGCTGGCACGCAGCGTCAGTAGTGCGTCCATGCCTTACTTGCTCAAGACCGAGCCTTCCGAATATTCCTTCGCGGATCTTCAACGCGACGGCGTCACTGTGTGGGACGGCGTGTCGAACCTAGCCGCGCTGAAGAATCTTCGTAGTATGACGCCAGGCACGAAGCTGATCATTTACGAGACCGGAGAGAAGAAAACCGCTGTTGGCACTGCTTCAGTTGTATCCGTGAATGCATCCAACCCTAAAAATCCCGCCGTTGAAATCAAAGCAGGTAAAGCAATCGCCAAGCCGGTCTCCCTTGCCGAAATCAAAGCCAGCAAACTCTTTGCCGATTCTCCCCTGGTCCGCCAGGGCCGGCTTTCGGTTGTTCCTCTCACAGACGCCCAGCACAAATTCCTCGCAGGTTCTTAGCGCCACTGCTTTCGATTCGCGTGCCGGTCGCTAGCGCGACGGGCAGCAGCGTCCAGGAGGAATCGGATTTCCGTGCGGGCACGTCTTCGGGTGGCCCAGAAAAGTGCAAATGCGTTGATCGAGTTCGGGGCTGATGATGTGCTCGAACTTACACGCGTGCGAATCGGCTTCGCGCTCTGCTACGGAAAATGTGTCGGTCAGCAGCCGTTCGGCAAGGCGCCGGCGCCGAACGATGTCGCGCGCCCGATTTTCGCCCAGGGCTGTCAACGATACCTCGTTGTGCCTCACGTCGAGTAGCCCGAGGTCCTTCAATCTCGCGATGATCGCCGCAGAGTCCTGCACTCCAGACCGCCGCACTCGGTCGAGCTCCGGCGTTAGGCCTTCTTCGCCGAAGATCCACACCTGCTCGAGCAGGTGATCGAACTGCACTTCATCTTCGACAGAGACCTCCGCGTCCGGCGCCAGCTTTCCATGCGCCAGTCTGATCCGCCGATCGGCCATCTGTCCGATCGACGCCGCATGGGTCACCATCAAGACCGTGTGTCCCTCGGCGTGCAGTTCGCGAAAGAGGCCCAGGATGATCTCTTCATTTGCTTCGTCGAGATTGCCCGTCGGCTCGTCCGCCAGGATTAACTTCGGATGGTTGATCAGCGCGCGCGCCACGGCCACCCGCTGCTGTTCGCCGCCAGACAATTGCGCCGGCACGTGATTCAGCCGATCGCCCAACCCAACCCTTTCGAGAGCCGCGCGCGCGTCTTTTTCGTCCGTGGTGCTGTGAAAATATTGAGCCAGCATCACATTTTCAACAGCCGAGAGATACGGGACCAGGTGAAACTGCTGGAAAACGAACCCGATTTTTTCGGCCCGAAATCGTGTGAGGCCGGTTTCATCCAGCCGCGCCACGTCGGTGCCGCTCACCAGTGCATGGCCGGAAGTGGGCGTGTCGAGCCCGCCCAGGATATTGATCAGCGTCGTCTTGCCCGAACCGGAAGGGCCCATGATGGCGATCCATTCGCCTGCCTCAACGCTGAAAGTAACCCCGTCCAGCGCGCGCACGTTCCCGAACTCTTTGCGCAGGTTTTCGATCTGGACCATCGCCGTCATCATCTTCCCCGCAGAATCACCGCGGGCTTCACTCGCCCGAGCAGGCGCAACGGCAGCACCCCAGCAAGCGCTACTGCGATCATCAGTACGATTGTTAACGGGAAAACTTCCCAGCTAGGCGCGATCGACGTGCCGAACACTCGCTCCCCCATCCAACGCGCGAGCGCAATGCCTGCAATGCAACCCGCCAGTCCGCCCACAGCTCCCAGCACGCCCACTTCCGCCAGGAACAATCCGAGGATTCGTCCGATAGATCCGCCGAGCGTCTTCATCAGCCCGATATCTTCACGCCGCTCCATGGCCAGTGCGGCCATCGTCGCCAGCACGCATAGCGCGGTCAACGCAAGGATCAGAAGTATCATCGACACGATCAACAGCTTCGTGCGATTCAGTAAATTGCCTTCCGCTTCGGTTAC
Organism: Candidatus Acidiferrales bacterium; assembly: GCA_030037435.1. Lineage (GTDB taxonomy): Bacteria > Acidobacteriota > Terriglobia > Acidiferrales > UBA7541 > Palsa-295. Next base: position 3,871 of record JASHRI010000520.1, read on the forward strand.
CTGCGGGATTGGCCGAACTTCATAAGCGGGAAGGGAGGCGGCCAAGCTGCTGGCGTAGGCGGCAATCGCCGAAGTTTCGCCTTTCACCCTGAGTTGCTCGAACTCAATCTTTCCGTTCGCGCCGGCTAATTGCTGCACGGTCGTCAAGTCCGCAAGAATTTGGTTATCTTCGGCGCCGCCAGAGTCGAGAAGCGAGTCGACCGGCAGCGTGATTGTTCGACTCAGATACGTTATCCGCACCGAATCGCCAGGCGTCAGCTTTAGCTCTCGCGCCACGTTTTGGCCCACCAGGCATCCGTTCTCAGGCGAATTTCCCGAAAGCTTCCACGTCGGATTCAGCTTACGTGCCTCGCTGATTTGCGTGCCTGCGACGACCACCGGCTTGCCGCCCACGCGCGCCACGATGTAGAGATACGACGCCGCGCCTATCAAGTCGGAGCTTTGCGTCTGCGCAATCGCGTGCTGGATCGAGTCCTCGTCCATTAGCGTCGCAGAGGTGCTTCCTGCGTCCTGGCTCTGCATTCCGCCTTTGGGAGCAACCACCAAATTCGGCCCCAGCATGCGGAATTCCTGCGCCAGCTTGCGCTCGATATCAAAATCCAAATTCAACAGCGCAGAGATCACAGCCGCACCGCTGATTACGGCGACCAGCGCTACCGCCAACCGTCCTCGATTGCCGCGCAAAAGACGCCACAGCAGCCAGCCAAACATCATTCTCCTCGCAGAATGGGCGCAGGATCAAAGCGTGCAGCGCGCCGCAAGGGAATCAAGCTGCCGGCCAGAGCCACCACCACCGCCAATCCCAGCGCGATCGGCAGGACGATCAGGCGCGGCGCCGCCGGCGTGCCAAACACGCTGGTTCCCAGTACACGCGCGAGTCCGATGCCGAAGAGGAAACCCACTGCTCCTCCCGCGATCGCTAATATCAACTGCTCAGCCAAAAAAATCCCAGCCACGGCTACATTCGTCGCGCCAATCGCTTTCATGATGCCGATTTCCTGTCGCCGCTCAAGCACCGTGGCCGCTGAAGTCGCCGCGACGGCCAAGCCTGCCGCCGCGAGCGCCGCCAAGGTCACGATCCACAGCAGAGTGCTCACGCGAGAGAGAATCCGCCCTTCCGTATCGGCCACGCGGCGGATTGCTCGCACGTCGGTGCCCGGCAATACCTGCTCGATCTGATAGCTGATTGAGGAAATGTACGGCGAGCAGAACCAGCGGTCGTACTCAGTTGGAGTCAGCGACTTTGGATCGCGATCGGCCAGCGCATCAGCCGGCTTAGTGAGCGCGCTGACGAAAAGCTGCCGGAATTGCCCCTGATGGCCGGAAAGCTGCTGCGCCACGGACAGCGGAACAAGAATCGCCTGATCCTCCGTTCCACCCGTTGTAACAATCCCTGTGACGAGCACCCGCAGCGTCTTCGCGGCGTCTTGTGTCTGACCACCGTTCTCCGCGATATCGATCGTCTCGCCGGGCACGATGCCGCCCGGATAAGTTGCGGCCAGCGCCGACCCAACTACACCCTCGTTGGAATCGTCGTGGAACCAATTGCCCCGAATCTTCCACCAGGGATGAGTGGAAGCGGCGCCAGTTTTGAATTTTGTGCCGTCGGGTATCGCCACATCGTGCTCATACCACGTTCCGATTACGGTCGAATCTTTCGCTGGCCCGGCATCTCCCACGCGTACCGATGCCGGAACGTCGAGGAACGGTGTAAATCCCAAAATATTGTGCCGCCAGAAAATCGTTTTCAGCTTCCCAAGATCGGACTCATTCAGATACGCGCCTTCGTTCACAGGACGATAGTCCACGCCGCCAATTTCGAGTGGCAGCGTGTCCGATTGCGGCGTTACCAGCAGGTTCGCGCCGAGGCTGCGAAATTCCCGGGCCATGCGGTCGCCGACTTGCAACGCGACTGTGAGCGTCGCGGTGGTTACCGCCATGCCGACCGCCAAAGCGGCCGCCGTAAGTGCCTTCCGACGGGGATTACGGCGCAGCGATTCTCCAACAAGTCTCGCGAACATTTCAGGAACGGACCTTCGCGTTGGCATTCGCCAAGGCGGAAAGATCGACAATGACTTCGCCGCTTTCGATGCTCGACGTCACAGGAATCGGGTTGCAGCCGCCTTTGTCGCCGATCGAGGGAATGTAGATCGTGGCTCCGCAATTCCGGCAGACGATGTTCTGTCCCTCCTGCCTATACCCCTGACGTCCGCAAATTTGGCAGGCGTCCAGAGCCACCGCGTAATTTCCATTCGTCTGGTGAATCACCAGGAATCGGATCACCGAGCCGCTCACGTCGGCGGTATAAAAGTGCAAGCTGGAGTCTGTGAGGTCCGACAGCGGTATATAAACTCTGCCAGCGCTCGCCGTTAGCATCTTTGCGGGCGAGGGCGCATTCATTGCGTGGGCATAGGCGAAATCCGCCGCCAGCGAGATCACCACCGCCGCGCACAATATCGCCGCCGCAAAACTCCACCGTCGCTGCCGTCGGAATTCCCATTCGCGCATGCGTCGTTCCGCCGGATTTAACGCTGGGTCTTCCGCGGGACGCCGCGCGCTAAACCACTCACGCAACACCACCAACGCCGCCACGCCAAGAATCACGGCGAAGAAAAAAACCTCATTGCGCACAATCGGCCCGACCGTTGCCATCTCGGTCTTGCTCGACCAGATCCACATCGCCTCGCTCAGTTCGTGAACGCCGGTGAGCGCGAGCTGAAATGCCACCACCATCAAAATCAGGCTCGTGGCTCGGAAAAAGCGATGCAGTGGAATCCGCAGCGTGCCCTGAAAGAAGAAGAAACCTACCGCGATGGCGATCGCGATTCCCAACAGCGTCCCGATCCAAACTTGCAGTCCCTCGGTCGAAAGCTCCACGGCGCGCAAAATCAGCACCAGTTCGGCTCCCTCGCGCACCACCATGAAGAATACGAACGCCCCGATACCCCATCCGGCGGCGCGCGTCGACTTCTGCGCGTAGGCCTCCACGCGCTGCTCGATCTCTTTCCGCAGGCTGCGCGCCACGCGGTTCATCCATACAATTACGGTGATTACCAACGCGGAGGCGACCAGCATCAGCACGCCCTCGAAGCCGTCCTCACTGATGCGCCACTTTTGTAGGAGTACAGCCGCGGCGATGCTTGCTGCCGACGCCAGGATCACGCCGCCCCACGCATAACTTTTCAGCGCGCGCCGTCCGCTGCGGTCCAGGTAAACGAGCACGATGCCGACAATAAGCGCGGCTTCGACGCCTTCCCGGAGAGCTACAAGGAGAGCTGAGAGCATGGATATGCTAGTTGCAAACGAGTTTCAACTGACATATCGAGCTTAAACCCTTTGGGCCTTTCAAATCAAGAGCTTTCGCCCATTAGCTTAGCACTTTCATCGACCCGCTTTTGCCCTCTGGAATCCACCTTCGCGGTCAAAGCCGACGCCCGGGGCGTGGACAGAACCTGTACAATGAGCATCTCAGATATTCTATGTCCATTTGGCAACCTTCCCGTCCGGCGCACCGCCGCGCAGCTACAGTAGTGGTTTCCTTTCTGACCGTCGTGGCTTGCGCAATCCCGGCTTTTACTCAGTCGCCCGCCCAGCAGTCGCAGCCTCAGCCGGTTTCCACGAAGCCCACTCAGACTGCTGCCGCGCCACCCGCCAGGGCCGACGCGAAAAAAGCCAAAGAAGCCTATCGTGAAGCCGTCCGCGCCGAACATGAGCAGGACTGGCAGGCGGCTTATACGGCCTATTCCGATGCGGTGACTTGGGCTCCAAACGACCGCCAATATTTTCTGCTGCGAGAAGTCGCCAAGAGTCGCCTTGTGCAGTTCAGAATGGACGCGGCGGAACGCGATGCCGTCGCCGGCCAGTTCGATGATGCCCGGCGCGAGCTATTGGCTGCAACTTATCTCGATCCGACGAATCCCGTCGTCCGCGAACGCTTAGCGGAATTGGCCGATCTCGAGCCCGCTCAGGTTCGCTCGAAGGAAGAGCACGAAATCGCGGGAGAAGCTCGCCTCAGCTACGAACCAGGAAAACGCACCTTCGACTATCGCGGCGATACGGAGGGCGCTTACCAGGCAGTCGCACAGCAGTTTGGGGTCGAAGTTGCCTTTGATGTCGACATGCGTTCGAGGCCCGTCCGATTTCACTTCGACAACGTGGATTTTCCAACTGCAACTCGTTTGCTCGACGATATGACCGGAACCTTTTGGCGCGCCGTGTCATCGCGTCTGTTCTTCGTCACGGACGACACAGCGCAGAAGCGTCGTGAATACGAGCCGTCCCTGGTACGAACGGTTCTTCTTCCCGCGTCCGAGACACCCGATCAAATGACCGAAATTTTACGCTTGGTCCGCGACATGGCGGGCATCACCCGCTCTGAACTGGATACGCGCAGCCGCACTCTCACTTTGCGCGCCTCTCCGCGCGATCTTTCCGTGGCCACCGATCTGATCGACCAGCTCGAAAAGCCGGTGGGACAACTGGTGCTTGAGATTGAGGTCCTCGAAGTCGACCGGAATTATGCACGCCAGCTCGGCATCATTCCTCCGCAAACTTCGCAGGTTTTCTCTTTGAATTCACAGGAAATTCAGGAAGCCGAACAGGGCGGTGAGTCGTTGATTGGCGTCATCGATCAGATTTTTGGACTTCCTTCTTCGCTGTCTGGTTTGAGTTCCACGCAAATCGCCACGCTGATCAGTTCAGGCCAGTTGAACGTTAATTCTTTGCTGCCGCCCGTCGTCGCATTTGGCGGAGGCATGACCACCTTTCTAGCTACTCTGCCTGGAGCTACGGCGAATTTCTCCCAGATGTTATCGCTCGTGCAGCATGGCCAGCGCATCTTGCTTCGCGCCGAAGACGGTCAGCCCGCCACGTTTTTCGTCGGCGATCGCGTACCGGTTTCGCTGGCCAACTACTCAGCCAGTTTTGCGGGCACCGGAGCAGGCACCCCTGGAGTCAGCTCTGCGAATTTCCCGACCACGAACTATCCCGTCGGAAATTCTCCCTCGTTCGTCGCGACGGCCAGCTTGCGCGACAACGACATCAACGATTTGATCGTCGCTAATTCGGCGGACAACACGATTTCGATTCTGCTCGGCAATGGCGACGGCACCTTTGCGACTCAGTCCGTCATCCCCGTTGGTACCGATCCCGTTTCGATCGCCACCGCCAACTTCAATCCCGACGTGAATGACGATACGAATCTGGATATCGCCGTAGCCAATCAGGGTTCGAACACCGTCTCGATTCTGCTCGGCAATGGCGACGGCACGTTCACTGCCAGTACGCCCGTTGTCACGGGCAATGCTCCCGTCGCAGTCGTCGCGGCGGATTTTCACGACAGCATCGCGGACAGCCCCATCGATCTCGCCGTCGCCAACCAGAACGACAGCACGATTTCGGTTTTCACCGGCAATGGTGACGGCACTTTCAAAACGCCGGCCACTCTGATCACCCTTTCGCCCGGCTCAAAACCTTCCGCGATTGATGCAGTCGATGTGAATGGCGACGGCCATCTCGACTTAGTGGTTGCCAATGAGGCTAGCAACTCGGTTTCTGTCTTTCTTGGAAATGGTGATGGCACTTTCATCCAGGCATCGGGATCGCCTTACGCTGTCGGCAATTCACCCACCGCCATCGTCTCGGCCGACTTCAATAGCGATGGAATTCCGGATCTCGCGGTGGCCAACAGCGGAGCGCCGTTCACGGCCAGCAACGGCACAGAGGTGACCGGCAACAGTGTCTCGATTCTTCTCGGCCAGGCCGATTCCAACGGAGGAGCCTCCGGAACGTTCAGCCAGCAAACGGCTTACGCCGCCGGCAACGCGCCGACCTCCCT
>JASHRI010000521.1 GCA_030037435.1 Candidatus Acidiferrales bacterium
CCGCGATGAAAACTTCGCAACGCTGTTGCGGGCTGAAGGATTAGACACTTTACCGGCGTATCTGGCCGAAAGAGTTGAGGTCGCGTAGACGGAGTTAATGTGACCGATAGGGTTCCGATTGCGTTTGACCCGCAAGGCATCGTCTTGCCAATTGCAAGTATTCTCCCGCTTAAGCAGATAAAGAGTTCAATTCGATCAACCCAGAAGTATCAGCAAGTGCTAGCTTCCGTCCAGGAGGTCGGTATCATCGAGCCGCTTGTTGTGTTCCCGCAGAAGAACGAAACGTATCTTCTGTTGGACGGGCATGTTCGGCTCGAAGTTTTGAAGCAAATCGGCGAGACCCGTGCTCGTTGTTTAATAGCGACTGACGACGAAGCGTACACCTACAACAAGCGCGTGAACCGTATGGCTACGATTCAAGAGCATCTGATGATTCTCAAGGCAACTAGACACGGCGTCTCCGAGGAACGAATCGCCAAGGTGTTGAAGGTCGATGTTGCGAGTATTAGACGGAAACGCGATCTATTGAACGGAATATGCAAAGAGGCCGCAGACATACTCAAAGATAAGCAGGTATCAGTCGGCGTCTTTTCGGTTTTAAAGAAAATGAAGCCGATGCGACAGATTGAAGCAGCCGAGCTCTTGACTACTACAACGAACTACTCAGTGCCATACGTCAAGGCACTTTTGGCGGCCACGCGCCCGGAAATGCTAGTCGATCCGGCTAAACACAAGCTAACCGAAACACTATCACCAGAGCAGGTCTCGAAGATGGAAAAAGAAATGGAGGACTTACAACGAGAGCTTAAGACGATTGAGGAATCTCACGGCAATCAAGTACTCAATCTAGTTCTGGCCAGCGGCTATGTGACCAAATTACTTGGAAACCCCCGAATCACTCGCTATCTCGACCAGCACCACGCTGATATTTTCCACCAATTCCAACTGCTGTCGGAAAGTTCCTCGCTGGAACACTAGAGCATCGCGTTTCTGAGCTACAAGACGTCCCGATAATGATTAGGAATTCATTCATGTGACGTCCAACTCGGGGATGGCGGCTCTGAAATGCATCTCCGTTGCGTGATCCATGAAATGCACGTATACACCGCAATGCGCACGTGACATCAGTACGCGGTAAACGTGTTTCAGGTGTTCAGTGAGACTAGGATTCTTACGTTTTACCTGAGTGTCGTGGGATTTCTCGGGTACGCTCTTCCACTGCTCGGATCCCTCATCCCAAACAAGATCCGGCCCGAAAATTACCCCGATATAGTCGAATTCGAATCCCTGCGCGGTGTATACCGTACCGACCTGTTCCATTCCCGAATCATCGGTAGCCCACTTCCAGAACGTATCCTTTTTCTCCCATGGCATCGCGAAATCCCCGATTCGGACATCGTTCACCAGAGTTCCATCCCGATTCGGAGCACTCCAGGGCCAGCAAAACCCCGCCACAATTCTTGCGCAGTTTTTCTTTTCCGCATTTCGTGTTCGTATTTCGTTCATCATCTCGGATGGCGAAGAGAAAATACGAAATTGCATTCGAGCATCGAACGACACCGACTCAGAATCCGTGATGTCGAGCGCTTTATCGAGCCACTGGAGATATGCATCAGATCCGGAACACCGAAACTGTGTTTTCAGTTCGAATTCTGCGATATCTTCGTCCGCAATCGAAAAACGGCGCGCGGCCTCTTTGATAAGCTCAATGCTCCCGATTTCTTCCGGTCGTACGATCTGATTTTCGTCGATAAAGAAAATGTTAAGTTTGGCGACCCGTAGAAGCTCATCAATCTGAGGTTCGTCCGACCGGTTTTCGCGTTTCGTGTACCGATTATTACTGGTCCTCCTGATTCGGTGCGCTTCGTCGCAAACCAGAATAACCACAGAATTTGGTTCCATAGTCATGAAGCTGTTAAAAAACTTGAAAAGATTTGCGGCTCGCACGCCAACAATTTTGCGGAGCGTATTCGTGAACGCGCTGGAACCCGTCGCGTGAAATACCGTTCTGCCTTTGCGCATGAGTTCGCCCATAACTTCGAGCGCTATGACAGATTTTCCTGTTCCCGGTCCGCCTTTCACAATAACCATGGATTTCGTCGTAACTTGAGCGAGCGTTTTCGCCTTGTGCATAATGGCGTTGTACGCGGCGATCTGATCGTCGATCAAATTAAATATCTGTTGCTTGTTGATCATCTCGCTCGTGTGCTGCAGCAATCGTCTGGAAGGTTTTATTGGGCTCGTTACAAATCGACCAAAAACTTCTAGGCCGTTCCCCCTGGACAGCCTCTCGGCCAAATATGCGCCGAGTGCAGTTACATCTTCTTTCGCGAAAACGGGAAACTCATCGAGATCCTTGCGAAATTTTGGGGCGAAAATTACGGGGTCGGGCCCCAGCCGTGAATAATTGTGGCAGTAGGCGCAGGACGTTAGGTTGGTTGTGGGGCTTTCGCGAAATAACGTCAGGAAATCCTTTAGGTCATAGTGATACCCCTGGACCTGAAGCGAAGGGTGAGCTTGTTCTTTCCTTTGTTGACCGTAGTCGACAATGACATTTCCGTCTGAGGGACAGTCTGCCACATTTTCGTTGGACCATTGCTTGAGTTCAATCAACACAACACTGTCCGTATCGGTTGTGTCTCTGCCGAAAATTAGCGCGTCGATCCGCCGGGTCGAATATGGCAATTCGTACTCGATTACGAGTTTGTTGTCCGTAAGGCCGGTATATTCGAAGGAGTTTTTTAGGAAATTCAGCGATTGCTGCCATGCGCGGTATTCCGACGGCGCAGCGCGACGCTTATAATATTTCGTGTAATTAGCGTCGATCTGATCAGCGATTTGGTTGTGGATTACTGCTCGATTGAATTCGCTGAGGGTGCCTTCGTATAGGCGCATAGCCGTCCGGTCGGCACGATGCTATTAAAATCGGGTTCCGAGCTCAAGGAAATTACGGTTGAGAGACGTAAGACTACACATAACCGCCCGCGTTCCCGTCACCGCCTAGTTACTGATGTCGCCCCTTCGAATCCCAAGGACGACTTTTGTGAGCGTTGAGGTTTTGACCTTTCCCCCACGAAGAATCGCTCGCACAGTTTTGCGGTCCAGCCCCGTTAGTTTCGTCGATTTCCGCAACCCACGGTCTCTGATTTCTGCAATTAGCGCCTCATTCGCGGCTACACGCCCGCCATCGTAATAGATACAGACATCATCGATGTTTTCGATGAAATCATTCTTCCCCTCCTCGAAACGCGAAATCTCTTTTCCGATAGAATGTTGCAGACCGCCTTGGATCGTCATCCGTCGCAGTAATCCGCGTGTGTGAGGCTTGCACATCGCTCCGTCCGGCCCCAGTGATTTGATTTCAGGGTGCTGGAGATAACTGCAAAGAACATCACCCAAGGTGATGACATCCGCTCGTGAAAGCGCGTCCAAGCGGTGCGTCTTCCCGTCACGCGTGTTGATGCACAGAGAGTGTTCCCATGCCGCGCGTTTCTTAGTGAATGGAGTGAGCAGCGTCACTTTCAGCTTGTCGCGCGTCCGAGGATGTAAAACAAATCCGAACGGAGTAGCTTTGCCCTTCAGTTGGTTCAAATAATGGGGCGTTGAGATTCTCATTTTCATCATGGCAGGTAATCCGATCCACGTGGGCTGACCGTCGATAGGGGCGGCAGTGTTGGCGTTGATCGCGCGCCCAGCGATCATTAGAACGTTAAAATCCGGCTCCATAATCTGGCGGAATTCGAGTTTAAGGATAAAGCGCCATAATTCCCACCACCACTTTGGCAGTCCGTCTTCCCTTTCATCACTTGGAGCGAAAAAGATGAGTCCGTGCGCCTTTGGATCAACGATTGTGACGCACTGAGAATGCCTGCAATACGGTTGGCCACATTTCGTCGCGTAGAGCGCGTATCGCTTCGCCGCTATCGATAGCCCGAAAAGCTGACGCTGAGCGCCGCTCTGATCGAAATTCGCATCAGTGAGCCGCAAAAGGTGCGGCACGATTTGCCGATTGTAGGGGGATAACGAATCGAATCGCCGAGTAATTTGGTCAACATCCTTCCATGAAAGGACTTTAATTGAGGGAGCGCCGTCCGGCATTTGCAATTCTCCACCCGCTTTGCTGGCGACGATAATTAAGGCATCGGTATCGCAGCACATGTAGGTGCCGCCAAGGTCCTGAACACAACGTTCAATCATCGCTAGAAGGAGACGCCCGCCTGAGGTAATCAGAGCGCCTAAGAGGGGAAAGTAAAAGCTGCCGGGCTGCTCGATTGTGTCCGGTGCGGGCTGCTCTTTTATTTGGTCGCCCGAGTAGACTATGAGGCGTGGTCGGTTGTTGGGATTGACTTTCGTCGGATTCAGTTCGAGGTAAGTTCCATACGATGTGCTGTTCGCCAGTATTTTCAGAAAATGTTGCAAGCGGTCATTGCTCTTGTTTTGTTTCCGGTACTCAATGACACGGGTAAAGAAATCCTCTTTTCTGGGGTCAACTGAAATAGTGCCGCGCAATTTGACAGGGTTTAGGCCATGTTGTTTCCCGTGTGGGACGATTCGGAACACTTCTAGAATTTTGGGGACATGGCCACTTAATATGATGTCGGCGATTAGGTCAGGTCCCGCAACCCATAGCGGCTGTTTCCATTGCAATGCGTTCAGGCCGATATTGCACGTGCCGGATTTACTCTCGTACACGGAACGAACCGGCAGAACGTCACTCTCGGGTACGATTCGCGCGTAGAAATTGAATTGCTTCCAAAACTCTGGGCGGAACAATTGCTCCAGCGTTAATTCCCCGAGCAGCGCGCGCACTTCCTCAGTGGCGTCCTCCGTGGTCAGGCTCTCCGCCGTCAGCACGTCCCAAATACCGAGCCGCGCGTCAACACTCGGATATTCGCTTGTCAGGTCAACCGGCACCACTGGGACTGGCCAGCGGCGGATGTGACATTCCGACCGCCCACCGTAATAGGCCGCCATTGCAATCCCCTGAATCTGGGGCGGTATGCTCTTAAACTTCCGCATGGGCTCCGTGATTCCCATTGCTCGCAGATATGCTTTACCAATTGAGGCCGGACTGTACGCCCGGTCAGGAAACAACGAAATCGGATGTAACTGGTACTCGTGTTTCAGGCCGTTGAGCAAACCAAGTGTGGCGCGGACATCTCCGCGCGCGTAGTCAATTTCGCCGTCGCTTATGAGTCCGGTCGGTTCGTGTTCCATCTTCTTGGGTGCCGATCCGATGGCCTCAATTGCATCCGCCAACTTGTAGCTGTTATCCGTCAATGCGAATGCGAGTGTGTGCAAATCCACGAACCGGCCGCGACGCCACTTGCTCTGTTCCTTCTTTCGCCGTACGGCGGTTAACTCAATCTTTTCGGCCACCCCGTTTATTGGCGCGATGCGTATGCGGGGGCGGTGCTGATTTTCGACATTCTTCTGGCTCAACTGGCTGAGAACGAAAGAGAATCCATCGTTCCGTGCAGCGGCCCAGCTAAGCGCGATTCGCGAGATATCGAACGACAGATTGAATCCCACAATAAGAGCGCCAGCGCGGACGGATTCCCAAAACACGCGTTCGACAAATTCTGCACGCGAGAGCACAACGAGCTCTGCGTCTGCTCCGGTCGCAAGGCTGTCGGCGA
>JASHRI010000522.1 GCA_030037435.1 Candidatus Acidiferrales bacterium
ATAGCGGCCGAGAAATCGAGGTCAAGATTCGTGTACGAGATGTTGCCGCCTTGCTGCAAAGGCTTCGTCGGCTTGGTGCGCGCAGTCGCGGACGCGTCCTCGAGCGAAACGTACTTTTTGACACGCCCAAGTCGCGCTTTCGCCTCAGCGGCCGGCTTCTCAGGGTTCGCATGAAGGTGCCCGCGCCGTCCAAAGGGCTCCGAGCAGGCCGCAGAGGAGCGGTAGTCACGTTCAAGGCGCCTGTGCCGTCGGGTTTGAAGTCTCGATATAAGGAGAACCTCGAAAAAGAGGCCCCGGTTCGCGACCCCGGCCGGTTCGAGCGAACACTTCGGTCTCTTGGATTTGTGTCCGGCTTTACGTACGAAAAGTACCGAACCTCGCTTCGCTTAGGCGATCTTCATCTCGATCTCGACCAAACTCCTGTGGGCGTCTTCTTGGAACTCGAGGGGGCTTCACGAGCGATCGATCGAGCCGCTCACGCAATGGGCTTTGAAGCGCGCGACTACATCCGGTCGACCTATTGGGACCTTTACGTTGCGGAATGCCGCCGTCGAGGCCGAATTCCGCGCAATATGGTATTTGTTGCGTAAAAATCGCGCGAAATTGCCACTCTTTGCTTGACAAACTTTCCGTATGCCTTTAGTAGTCAGACGAGGACAAGCGCAAACGAAATGGAGCGTTCGTCCAATTCGGAGCCTGGAAGTCATCGCCCTGGCGGGCATGCTGGCCTTTACCTGCCCGGGCGACGTGCCTTCGCGCGCGTTTTTGGGGTCCGCCCTGTACCCATTGGCGGGGACAGGGAGGCGAGGCCCGGCCTAAGCTGATTGCATTGGGCGGCTTTTCGCTGCCCGTGGCCGGACGCATCGCCGGCTGCGGGCATTTTTTTTTGCCCGGTGACGAGGCCCACTTCAGTCGCGAGGCTTTGGCGCTGGATATGCAGGCAGTTCGCGGAATCGCAGCTATCTGAATTAGGAGCCGTTCATGTTGCATGCAACTGAAATCCTGGGCGCTGAAACCTACGATTCGGCCGGCAATTTCGTGGGACGGGTGAAGGAGATGTTCGTCGTTCCGGCGGAACAGCCGAACCGCGTCTCGCGATTGTTGCTCGGCCGGGGCAAATATCGTCCCCTGGTGGCCCGATATGACCAGATCGAATCAGTCGAGCCGGGCCGCGTGAAGCTGACGACCGACGAATCAGCCCTGGACCTGTACCACGCCAATGAGGCCTGGCTGGCGGTTCGCAAAGATCTTCTCGATCAGCAGATCATTGACACCAATGGCCGCAAGGTTGTCCGCGTCAATGACGTGGATCTTGTCGATCAGCGTACCAATGGCAATACCGAACTGCGGATCGCGCAGGTCGGCGTGGGGTTGCCGTCGGCACTCAGGCGGCTGCTGCAGGGAATCGTGCCGCCCAATGCCATTCGCCGAATTCAGGCCAAACTGCCACCTCGGAACATCCGTTGGGAGTTCGTCAATCTGATCGAACCTGACCCGCTTCGACGGGTGAAGCTGCGGCTTTCGAGCGACACCTTGGCCAAGCTGCACCCCGCCGATTTGGCCGACATCATGGAAGAGTTGTCACCGGACGAGCGCCAGTCAATCATCGCGTCACTCGACGAAGAGGCCGCTGCCGACACCATCGCGGAACTCGATAAGCGGCTGCAGACCCAGGTTGTAGAGAAACTGGATCCAGAGAAGGCGGCGGACATTATCGAGGAAATGAAACCAGACGAAGCCGCAGACCTGATTCAGAACCTGGAGCCAGACACGTTAAAGGAAGTGCTGGAGGAGATGCGGCATAAGGAAGCGCACGAGGTGGAAGAATTGTTGCGTTTCGGTGAGAACACGGCAGGCGGGATGATGACCACCGAAATCGTTGTGGTCGGCGAGGACGCAACGCGGGGAGAAGTGGTCGATTTCATCCAATTCCACGAAGTGTCTCCGGATCAGCTCGACAACATCGTGCTGATTAATCGGGACGCAGCGCTGGCGGGCACCGTACCCATCGCGCGGCTGCTACTCGCCTCCGGGGAACAGCGAATGACGGAATTGGTCTTCGAGCCGCTTCTTTCAGTGAAGCCTGAGACGCGCGACAAGGAAGTCTTCGAACTTTTCGACAAATACAATCTGCGCAGCTTGATCGTGGTTAACGACGAGAAATGCCCGATCGGCGCGATCACCGTCGACGACATTGTCAGCCGTATGAGGGCAAAGTTGTAAGCCGGTACGCCGGCGAAGGGTTTGCGATTCTGAAGCGACAGGAATGTGAATACCTGGCTCACATTAACGGATAACTTTTCGCGCCTCGCTGAGCGCGGCAAAGAGTTTGGCCGTCGGATGCGTCCGTACCGACGGCGATTCACTTTGTTTCTTGCGGTTGTCGGGCCAGGGCTGATTACGTCCAACGTCGACAATGATGCAGGCGGCATCAGCGTGTACACGGGCGCTGGCGCGCAGTTCGGTTATGCGCTGTTGTGGTCACTCATCCCGATGACAATCGCGCTTTACGTCAGCGAGGAGATGTGCGCGCGGATGGGCGTGGTGACGGGCAAGGGGCTTTCGGACCTGATTCGCGAAGAGTTTGGATTCAGGTCCACTTTCTTCGTGATGATCGCCGCCCTTTTTGTGGATCTGTTCAACACGGTGGCCGAATTCTCCGGGGTCGCGGAGGCCTCGCAGGTCCTCCACGTCAGCAAATATATTTCGGTGCCCCTGGCGGCGATCGCCGTCTGGCTGCTGGTGGTGTACGGCACCTATCGGGCCGTGGAAAAAATCTTTCTGGTCGCCTGCGGTTTTTATCTTTCCTACGTACTTTCTGCATTTTTAGCCAGGCCCAATTGGATTGTGGCGGCGAAAGCCACTGTGGTGCCGTCGGTGCACATGAACGCGCCCTATCTATTGATGCTGATCGGACTGGTGGGCACCACGATTGCCCCGTGGCAATTTTTCTATCTGCAGGCGGGATTCGTCGAAAAACGTGTGGGGCCGCGGCAATACAAGCATGCGCGTATGGACGTGCTGGTCGGCAGCATCTCATGCATGGTGATCGTATTCTTCATCATCGTCTGCTGCGCGTCGACGCTCAATATGCACGGTTTGACGAATATTTCGAGCGCCGGGCAGGCCGCGCAGGCTCTGATTCCGCTCGCGGGCCGATGGGCCGGGCTGCTTTTCGCGTTCGGGCTGCTCAACGCATCGCTTTTTGCTGCTTCGATCCTGCCGCTATCCACCGCGCACGTGATCTGCGAGGGGATGGGATTTGAAGCAGGGCTCGATCGTAAGTTCAAGGAAGCTCCCACGTTCTATTCGCTGTACACGCTGCTGATTGTGATCGGCGCTGGAATCATCCTGATTCCGAGAGCGCCGCTGTGGAAAATTCTGATCTATTCGCAGGTGGGCAACGGCATCTGGTTGCCGATCGTTCTGATTTTTATTTTGCTGCTGATCAACCGTAAGGATCTGATGGGCGAGCGCCGCAACAGCCTGACTTTCAATATCATCGCCTGGGCCGTTAGCATTCTGATGATCGGGCTAACCCTCATTTTGGTGTACGTGGCGATTTTCAATCCTTCCGCAGCGGGATTATCGGGCTGATAGGACGTGACCGAGGCGAACGCGACCGCACAACCGTCCGCGATAATCGTCAGAACAGTCGGTCAATCCACGCGGCGCACCAGTAACATTTCGTTGCCGCCCTTTTGAAATTCGTACGGAACTGTCCGGATGGCGCAGCGGTAACCCTCGGCGGTCAATTGTTCGATTAGCGGCGCGACGTGCTCGGATCGGTTCTCGCCGAAGTTGGGCATCAACGGAAAGACGCGCGCCTCGCGCGCAACGCGGCAAAGCTCGCGAACTGCGGCCAAATGAAATTCGATCGAGAGCATGTGCGAATAGGTGAACAATAAGTGGGAACAGAGAGCCAAATCGAATTCGAAGTCTCGAAAGGGAAGCGACGGTAATTCCGCTACCCTGTAGCGACCTTCGGAGATACCGAGCGGAAAATGCTCCAGAAATTGCTTCATCGCGGCCATGCGAATTATCCCGAGTTGTTCCGGCGATTTCATTTCGTGCCAAAGAAATTTATCGCGATTGTCCACAGCCTTCTCGAGAATTAGGTAATAGGTATCGTCGATTCGGCGGGAAATGTGCGCGGCAGAGAATCGAAAAATCGGGTCGCAGGAGACGACTGTGCACCCCCGGTGCCGCATCTCGGCATTGAAGCTCGCGGGGCCAGCCCCGCAGTCGAGAATTGCCGATGAGAGATCGCCTTCGCTTAGGTCGAACATGCGAATGTATTCGTCAAGGGAGCGTCCCCAAGGCACGACCTGGTCAAGAGAGACAGGCACGCTTCCTCCGGTGCGGACGAGATGCTCTGGTAAGTACTCGGCCATTGTAAGGCTCGGCCAGCGGAACACAAGCGCCAAAGCGAGAGACACAGGCAAATGGCGCCGGGTTGCGGATCGAGGATCGCTGTGCTAATTTCGACCACGGCGTTTCTTTGAGCCTTTTCCTGTGAAAATGAGCGATTTGTTGAAGCCCGCGAACCGCGCGGAAGCGACGCTCCTCGGCGAACTCGACCCGGCAAGATTTCCCAAGCACATTGCAATGATTATGGACGGAAACGGCCGCTGGGCTGAGCGACGGCATCTGCCGCGCGTGGCTGGGCATCGAGCGGGCGTGAAGGCCGCTCGCGAAATGATTCGGACCTGTGCACAGCTGAAAATTTCCTGTCTAACGCTTTATGCATTTTCGCTTGAAAACTGGCGGCGCCCAGAGGCGGAGGTCGATTTCCTGATGCGCTTGCTACGCGAGTACCTGAAGCGCGAAATGCCCTCGATACATCGGAACAATATTCGCTTTATCGTAATCGGGCGCATGAACCAGCTGCCGGAAGCCGTCCGCAGGGATCTGGAAGACTCCATGCGCCTGACCGCTCGCAATACGGGAATGAAATTGGTGGTGGCGCTGAATTACGGCGGTCGCGCGGAGCTGGCCGACGCGTTTAATTCACTGCTGGACCACGTGCGAGCGAACGGCCTTTCGGCATTTCATGCCGATGAACAGACGATTTCGGATCACCTCTATACAGCTGGTCTGCCCGATCCCGACCTTCTGATTCGGACGAGTGGTGAGATGCGAGTCAGCAATTTCCTGCTCTGGCAGATCGCCTACGCGGAGATTTACGTGACGGAGACTCTGTGGCCCGATTTTTCCCGCATTCGTCTGTTTGAGGCTCTGGCCGATTTCCAGACTCGCGAACGCCGCTACGGCGGACTAGGTCGGAATGTCGCGGCGCGGGATCGCGCGGTTGGCGATGCACCGAGCGAAGCGGAACGCTCAGATCGGTCGCCGCATCCCGCGCGAATGGGGCGAGGCTAGCCGCCCGATGCTGCTTCGCATTTCGACCGGTGCGCTCTTGATTCCCATCGTGGTGGTATTGGTCTGGTGGGGACCCGCGGTGGTGGTGGCGGCCTGCGGAGCGGGCGTGACTGTCATAGCCTTGATGGAGTTCTTCCAGCTTGGCGACGGAGTCGGCCTGCGCGCATTCCGCAAATGGACCGCGATCTGCTCCGTCGGCCTCTTTTATGCGCAATACTCGCAAGGCCAGATCGAAACGCGATCGTTTGGCGGCGGCGTATCGCTGGTGCGAGATACGATGAACGGCACGCTTTCGGTGGAGTCGGTGTTGCTGATTTTCCTGTTTGGAGCGGCGATCATCACTCTCGGAACGCGGCGTCCGCTGCATGAGCTACTCGGGTCGGTGTCGATCAGCGCAGGCGCCATGGTGTTTATCTCGCTGCCGTTCAGCTATCTGGCACGCATCGACGAAATCGAGAACCGCGGCCGCGAGTTGCTTTTGTTTACCCTTTGCCTGGTGTGGGCGGGTGACACCCTGGCGTATTTCGTCGGGAAATCGCTGGGCCGAATAAAGATGGCGCCTGCATTGAGCCCAAAGAAAACCTGGGAGGGCGCTTTTGCAAATTTGATCGCGTCGCTGCTGGTGGCGGTGGCATTCGCACACTGGCTACGGATGGATGCGCTGGCGCTGCTGGCGATAGCATGCCTGGCCAACATCGCGGGCCAGATCGGCGATTTGCTGCAGTCGACGTACAAGCGTTCCGCGGGTGTAAAAGATTCGGGAACGCTGCTACCGGGCCACGGTGGGATGCTAGACAGGATCGACAGTCTGGTGTTGGCGTGTCCAGTCGTCTGGCTAGCGTGGCAATGGCTAGCGGCACGCTAGCGAAGCGCTAATCCGAGTGGCCGCCACCAAAGAGGCGCCCAATCGCCACCAGAACCACCGCGCCGACCGTGGCAGCGGCGAGACTTCCCCAGAAGCCCCACGCCGCAAT
>JASHRI010000523.1 GCA_030037435.1 Candidatus Acidiferrales bacterium
TCGCGCGATGCGCAGGCCCTCGAACGCTTCCGCCGCGAAGCCAAAGCTGCCTCCGCGCTCAATCACCCGAATATCTGCACGATCTACGAAATTGACGAAGCCGACCAGAAGCCCTTCATCGCGATGGAATTGTTGCAAGGCGTCACACTGCGGCACCGCATCCTCGCCGGGCCAATGAGCTTGAACATGATGCTGGAACTTGGCGCGCAGGTCGCGGATGCGCTCGATGCCGCGCACGCGCAAGGGATCGTTCATCGCGATATTAAACCCGCCAACATTTTCGTCACCGAGCGCGGCCAAGCGAAGATCCTGGATTTCGGCCTAGCCAAACAATTGACGCCACAGCGCCCTCGAATGCTGGCGACCGTCGCGCCCGATGGCACGACTGAAGACAACGATCCGATGTTGACCAGCCCCGGCTCGGCTTTAGGCACGGTCGCGTACATGTCGCCCGAACAAGCTCTCGGCGAAGAGCTGGACGCGCGCACCGACCTGTTTTCCTTCGGCGTAGTGCTTTATGAAATGGCCACCAGCCGCCAGGCGTTCGCGGGCGCAACTTCCGCCGTCATCTTCGACGCGATTTTGCACAAAGCGCCCGTTTCGCCCCTGCGAGTGAATCCCGAACTGCCGGCCGAATTCGAACGCATTCTGAATAAGGCGCTCGAAAAAGACCGCAATCTTCGCTACCAGCACGCATCGGATATGCGCACCGATTTGAAGCGTTTGCAGCGCGACACTGGCTCGGGGCGCGCCGCAACCATCACGGACACTATGCCTGCGTCGGCGGCGCCTTCCTCTGCGCCCGTTGCCAGTTCGTCCGGCGCACGGACCTCCGCAGCCGGAATTTCGGCAGCCGTGCCCGTCGCTTCCCAAAGCTCTGGTGCCCGGGCTTATAAATGGATCGCCGTTGGCCTGGCAGCATTGGTCCTCATCGGCGGCGGTGGTTTCCTGGCCTCGCGCTATTTCCTGCCTCCACCTGCGAACACGATTCGTTCAGTCATCGTGTTGCCGTTCAATGGCGCGAGCGGAAAATCCGACGCCGCGTTCCTCGAAGACGGCATCAGCATGGGCGTCACCGACGCGCTCTCGCAGTTGCCCGGACTGCGCGTGATGGCCAGCAGCGCCGCCATGCGTTACGCGGGAAAGAATCCCGATCCCAAGGCGATCGGCAAGGACCTGAATGTCGATGCCGTGCTGGTGGGAAACATCGAGCAAGAAGGAGATACCGTCGCGATCGACGCCGAACTGGTGAAGACGTCCGACGACACGCAGGTTTGGGGCCAGCAATACACCGAGAAAATGGCCAACGTGGCCATGCTTCAACAAAACATCGCTCGCGACATTTCCGATAAGCTGCGCGTCAAGCTGACCTCCACCGAGACGCAGCAAATGTCCAAGGCGCCGACGCAAAATCCGGACGCTTACCGCCTCTACCTTCTGGCTCGTCACGAATTCGACCAAGCGAACTTTGCGAAAGCGACGGACGATTTTCAGCAGGCGATCGATAAAGATCCCACGTATGCAGCAGCCTACGCGGGCCTCGGCGAATTGCAGGTCCTCGGTGCAAGCAACCAGCCCTCCGCTCACGAGGAGGCTTATTCCAAGGCACAGGCAAACATATCTCGGGCTTTGGCGCTGGATGATCGCTCCGCCGAAGCCCACCTGGCGATGGCCGACCTTGAGATCTATGAATGGAAATTTAGCGCGGCGGAAACAGACTATCATCGCGCCTTGGCAGCGGACCCGAATTTTCTGCAAGCGTACGGGGGATATGGCGTCTACCTTGAGGTCACTGGCCGGCACAGCGAAGCGGAGAACGAGCTTCGCCAAAGCTTGGCCTTGGACCCTCTTTACATGGCTGGAAACGAGTGGCTCGCTACGACCTACGCCGATCAGCACGAGTTCGACAAGGCCATCGCTCAAGCAAAGAAGGTCCTCGAAATTAGCCCAAATTCCGCCCGTGCAAACGACCTATTGTTTGACTTCTACGGCGCCGAAGGAAAATACGACGACGCCATGATCGCCTCGGAACAAGTGCTCGGAGCCGGCACACATCCCGAACTCGGGACGCAGGTGAAGCAAGTTTACGCAGAAGGCGGAATCAAAGATGTCTACAAATGGCTCATCGCGCAACAAAACGACCCGACGAAACCTTCGTATGACCCGGTCTACGTAGCCGAGTACTACGCGCTGCTAGGCGATAAGGAAAATGCCTTTCTGTGGCTGGAAAAAGCTTACCGGCAGCACGCGGCCGAGCTCGTTGACGTGAAGTCCGAATTCGTCTGGGATAGCTTGCGCTCCGACCCGCGCTACGCCGATTTGATCAAGCGCATCGGCTTCCCGGACTGAACAGGAGATGCGAAATTCCCAATGATCGGCCAGACCATTTCGCATTATCGAATCGTCGAGAAGCTCGGCGGCGGCGGCATGGGAGTCGTCTACGAAGCCGAAGATCTCAAGCTTCGCCGCCATGTCGCGCTGAAATTCCTGCCCGAAGAATTGGAAAGCGATCCCGCCGCGCGCGAACGTTTTCAGCGCGAAGCCTTCGCCGCCTCCGCGCTCAATCACCCGAATATCTGCACCATTTACGAAATCGATGAAGCCGACGGCCGCCACTTCATCGCCATGGAGCTGCTCGAGGGCCAAACGCTCAAGCACACCATTCGCGGCAAGCCCCTCGACCTTGATGAACTGCTCGACATCGGCGTGCAGGTGGCCGACGCTCTCGACGCGGCCCACGCGCGCGGCATCGTGCATCGCGACATCAAGCCCGCCAACATTTTCGTCACCCGGCGAGGCCACGCAAAAGTCTTGGATTTCGGCTTGGCAAAGCTGACGCTTGAGCCCAAACGTGCGCCGCAATCGGTCGAGCCTATTGGCACCACCGCCAGCATCACCGCC
>JASHRI010000524.1 GCA_030037435.1 Candidatus Acidiferrales bacterium
GCGGCGAATACTGCGAACTGATACGCTCCAAGCAGGACTGGCTGCGCGGACCTGTGTATCCAGTGCCCCATCACGTGGGCGTTACTCTCGGCGTGCATCTCACGAAGACCGTCTGGAGGACCGTCCTGATCGGCCCGACCGCGCGCTATATCGAGGATAAAAACGACTACGAGCGCGACCGCGAGCCGGTCGAGGAATTCGCTCGTGGCGCGAAAATTCTGCTGCCCGGACTTGAAGTTTCCGATCTGGTTCCCGCCTACTCGGGAATTCGCGCCAAGCTAGCGCCGCCGAATTCCACAGCGTCTGGCTCGTTCGGCAAGCCCATCACCGATTTCATCATCCAGCGCGATCCGGATTTTCCGCGCGTCGTGCAGCTCATGGGCATCGAATCGCCTGGACTCACCTCGTCAGCCTCCATCGCTGAGGACGTCGCGCAACTCGCCGCCGAAATACTCGCCTAAGCCGCTCGCGCGATAGCTCTTTGAATTGATGAGTACACATGATTGTGATATTCTTACACATAGGTGAAAATGCCAGAATGCGCACAAACATCGAAATCGACGACCGCTTGATGCATCAGGCTCTGCGGTCAAGTCAAAAACGCGCTACCAAGCGCTCAGTGGTTGACGCGGCATTGCGCCTGCTGGTGCAAACTCGTTCGCAAGCCGGCATCCGCCGGCTCCGGGGAAAAGTTCGTTGGGACGGCGATCTCCATGTGTCGCGCCGAGGGCGTTCTGCGAAGCCATAACCCCCATGGTTATCGTCGATACAACCGTTTGGATCGACTATCTCCGAGGCGCTCAAAATCTCGAGGCTGACTGGTTAAATCGCGAGATCGACCGGCAACGTCTTGGCCTCACCGACCTGATTCTTTGTGAAGTCCTGCAGGGCATCCCTGACGACCGTTCGTTTATTCAAGTCCATCGTGCTCTGCGTCGCTTCGAGATCTTTCAAACAGGGGGTGCGGAGCTTGCGCTTGCCACCGCGCGCAATTTTCGCAGCCTGCGTGCGCAAGGCCATACGGTGCGGAAGACCATTGATTGCCTCATCGCCACGTTCTGTATTGAAAAGGGTCACGCCTTGCTTCATCGGGATCGAGATTTTGATCCCTTCGAACGGCTCCTGGGTTTGTCCGTCGTTTCAGTCTGACTCAGGATGTCTTACAGAAGTGGTTCGCCCACGTTGCGCGCAATGATTTCCCGCGTTCGGTCGCGCAAGCGAACGATTTCCTGCCAGTTGTCACCCACCGCAGGATCCGACTGCACTAGCGGCCCGATCGTCATCGTGATGCGCCCCGGCTTGGGCCAATAGGTTGTGTCGCGCAGAATTTTTCGCGCGCCGCGCACGGCCACAGGACAAATTGGCCGCCGCGTGTCGATCGCCGCCTTGAACGCGCCCAGTTGAAACGGCCTGATTCCCGCCATCGGCGTAAACGTCCCTTCGGGATAAATCACCACTGATTCGCCACGTTCGAGCGCTGCGTCCACTTCTTCCGCCTGCCGGATGCGCGCCTGCGGATCGCCTCGGTCAAACGCGAATTGCCCGCTTCGCCGCGCCAGCGTTCCAAAGAACGGCATCGATAGCACCTCGCCTTTGGCGACGAACCTCGCATCCGCCGGCAAATTCGCGTGCGTCACTAAAATGTCCAGATAACTCGAATGGTTCGGCGTGAAAATGATTCCGCCCGCTCCCGCTGCCTGCTCCAAAATTTCTCGCCCCTCGATTCGCACGGGTATGCCCGCTATTCGCAGCATCCATCTCGTTGCCGCTTGCGTCATCCGGCCCGCGCGCTTCGGATTTCCAGCCAGCGCCACGGCCAGCCACACCGGGATCAGAAATGCGCAAAACACCGCCAGCGCGTAGACGCTGTATGCGAATTCAATCACGCTTCGTGCTCCGCGTTTGACGAAAGACCACGCCCGCGGCCCTGCGCTCCGCGCCGCCAACCTCGCCACCTGCACCCACGCGGGCGCGATTTTCTTGCCGAGCTGGCCATCAAGAAATAGCCGCCTTGTTTCGCTGCGTCTCAGCTTGCCGCTCGACGTTTTCGGTATCGATCCCGATGGCAATAGCTCAACGCGGTCCGGCGGCACCCCCACGGCGTCGCGTACCGCGTGCCGGATCTCCCCGGCGGTTCGCTGCGCGTCCGTGCCCTTCCGCACTTCCGCCGCCACCACGAATCGTTCCGTGCCGCCCTTCTCATCCGGAGCGCCGAATGCCACCACGCATCCCGCTCGCACCCCTGCCACGCGCCCCGTCACGTCCTCGACTTCCTGGGGATAAAGGTTGCGTCCTGCCTTGATAATCACGTCCTTCACACGACCCGTCACGTACAGTTCGCCGTCCGCCCAATACGCCAGGTCTCCCGAATCGAGCCAGTCGTCTCCGTGCATTAATTTCTTCGTTGCCTCCGGGTTGCGGTAGTAACCGCTCGTCGACGAAGGCCCTCGAAACCACAGCTGTCCCTCCACGCGCTCGCCGGCTTCGCGTCCATCCCGCGCCACGATGCGCAGTTCTACTCCTCGCAGCGGCCGTCCCGTGCCCACAAACGTGAACGTCGCGGGATCGTCAGCCGCTGCTCGAACCGCACGCCCCTCGCACTCAAACGCCTCGCGCTCGATGCGGTCCACTTTCGGTCCCGATCCAACGCGCGGCATCGAAACCGCCAGCGTAGATTCCGCCAGCCCGTAGACCGGCATCGCGGCGTCTCGGCGAAAACCGTAACGCTCGAATCGCGCCGCGAATCGCTCGAGGGTTTCAGCGCGCACCGGCTCTGCTCCGTTGAGCGCCGCGCGCCAGCTGCTCAAGTCGACTCCTTCCATGTCCTGGTCTGAGATTTTTCGTACGCATAGCTCGTACGCAAAGTTTGGCGCAGGGCTCAGAGTTCCGCGATGCCGGTGGATCGTGCGCAACCAGCGCACCGGTTGGCTCAAAAATGCCAACGGCGACATCACCGTCACTTCGACTCCACAAAACAACGGCGCCATCCATGCGCCGATCAGACCCATGTCGTGATAGAGAGGCAGCCAACTCACCATCGAATCGCCAGGCCGCACCTCAGCTCCCGCCACCATCGCCCGAATGTTCGCCAGCAAATTCGCGTGCGTCAGCGTCACGCCTTTTGGATCTCCCGTCGAGCCCGACGTGTATTGCAGAAAGGCGATGTCCTCTTTGTGCGCCTGATGCGAAAGGTTTTGCACCGCACGCCATACTCCCGGCGGCGGCTCGGATTCCGCGGCGGGACCGTTCGCCAGCCGCTGCGCGTTCAATACGTCTTGCAATGACGGCACTTGTGGCCTCAGCAGTCGCGCTAGGCCTTCGGCCTGTCGAAACGTCACCAGAAATCTGCACTCGGCATTGCGCAGGATGCTCGATTGCCGCCCGGCATATTCCGCGATGCGATCGGCGCGGAAAGGAGGATAGATTGGCACGGGAATTCCGCCCGCTAGTAAAATTCCCGCGAACGTGTAGTAGAACTCGGCGCACGTCGGCAGCATGATCGCCACGGTTTGCGCGGGTTCCAGCCCGC